>DUPL01000025.1 GCA_012838385.1 Clostridiaceae bacterium | reverse complement strand
GAAATTCCCCTTGTCTATGGATACACCATGTGGTACAAGGCTCACTGGACAAATTACAGAGAACCTTTTGTATCAAACAAAGAACTTTTAAACCTCTTAAAGTCAACGCTTCACTTGAGCGAAGCCGGGGCAGTTTGTGTCGTAATCATAATTGCTGCCGTCATTGCAACAGTACTTATGATAAACAAGAATAAAAATAAAAAGAGTTAATATGCGTAAGGAAAGCCGCAACTAAGTGCGGCTTCTTTAATTTTGACCATAATATGCGTCTTTTCCATGCTTTCTTAAATAATGCTTGTCAAGAAGAACTTGTTTTATGGGCTCCTTGTTTCCCAGGCTCATTGTGTGGTATGCCATCATTGCTAGTTCTTCAAGCACAACCGCATTATGAACAGCATTTTCACCATCCGTACCCCAAACGAAAGGGCCGTGGTTCTTAACAAGTACACCAGGCATGTACATTGGATTGAGGCCCTCGAAAGTCTCCACAATCACCAACCCGGTATTCTTTTCGTATTCCGTCTCTATTTCCTCTTTCCTCATTTCCCTTGTACAAGGAACTGTGCCATAAAAATAGTCAGCATGAGTGGTTCCCATGGCAGGAATCCCTACTCCTGCCTGGGCAAATATGGTTGCCCACTTGGAATGGTTATGGCACACACCCCCCACTCCCTCAAAACTCTTGTATATTTCAATATGGGTTGGAAGGTCCGATGATGGTTTCAAATCCCCCGAAACCTTGTTGCCCTCCATGTCCACTACTACAATATCGTCTTCCTTCATTGTCTCATAAGGAACGCCTGACGGCTTTATGGCTACATAGCCCTCCTTCCTGTCAATTATGGATACATTACCCCATGTAAAGATTATGAGGTTGTGTTTGGGAAGAAGCATGTTTGCGTAAAAAGCCTTTTCCTTAAGTTCTTTCAGTGTCAATTAAACTCCCACCTTTCCGAGCGCATTCAATACCTTGACATATCTGGCATATTTCTCATCATAAACTGCTATGTACTCGCTTCTTGGCTCAAAACTTCTCTTTATGGACACCATCTTGTCAGCAGCATCCTGGTAGTCCTTGTATACACCAACTTGCACTCCCGCAGCCATGCAGGCCCCAAGAGCACCAAGTTCTTTTGCGTCTACAACTTCACAAGGGATACCAAGACAATCAGCAAACATCTGCATCCATACATCGGAATTTGTGCTTCCACCGGATATCCTTATTGTTTTGGGTTTTTCCCTATACCTAAGAAGGTTATCCACATGCATTCTGTGAGAGTACACCACACCCTCATACACTGCGCGCAAGACATCTTCCTTTGAATGTCCGAGATTCAATCCAACAAAGGAGGCATTGTTCACATTCCTTGCATTTGTGCCATACAGGAAGGGATAGAACAATATGTCGTTGAAGGCAGCTTCTTCAACCAGCTTGTCGCATTCCTTGTACAACATGTTGGTTTGGAAGTTATTGATATACCAATCAAGGTTGCCTGCAGATGTCGGACTTGACTCTTCTATGAGGTAGTAGCCAGGAACTGCGAACAAAGAGTTCTTGGTGGATACATTGCCAGGAACATGCTCTTTTGACACGTATTCGTTAATGCTCCATGTACCGGTTATTACGGCAATCATTTCCGGGTCGATCACATTCATTCCTACCGCACACGCATCTATGTCAAACATTCCACCGCATACAGGCGTACCTTCAGCAAGGCCGGTCAGTGACGCCGCCTCCTTGGTAACATAGCCGCAAAGTTCATAGGAATAGCACAACTTTGGCATGCAGTCATACATCTCTTCTATTCCAAAAAGGGTAAAGAGTTCTTTAGAAAACTCTACTTTCCTCAAGTCCATAAGGGAGGTTCCTGAATAGTCGGTAACTTCCGCCATAGGCTCGCTTGTCAGCATGAAGCGGATATAGTCTTTTGCTTCAAATACCCACTGGATATTGTCATATGCATCTCTTTCGTATTTTTTCAACCATGCAAGAAGGGCTGCAGGCTGGCATTCAATCACCGTCTGCAATGAAATCTCAGAAGCTTTTTCGCTAACTCCGTTTTCCTCCCACTCCCTTACAATATTTAAAGCTCTTCTGTCCGTGGATGCAATAGCCTTGTATGCAGGCTTTCCATCCTTGCCCCAAGGATAGAGTCCTTTACCATGCCCCGAACAGCCTATGCTCTTTATATCATAAGGGTCAATATTTGCCTTTTGTATCGTTTCGCGGATACATTTTGCAGTTATATCCCACATCAAAGTCATATCTCTGTCATTGTATACATTCTTCGATACATTGACAGGGGTATTCAAGCTGTGTGAGCTTATTTCCTTCCCTTTATAATCAAATATAACGGCTTTTGTCATTGTGCCGCCGATGTCAACACCTAACAAATACATATACTTACCCCTCCTGCAATAAAGGCTTTAAGAATGAATAGGCATACTTCATTTCGCTTAAGTAATCCCTCTTTTCATCATGCCAAAACTCGGCAGTGTACATGTACACACCTTGTTTTTTTAGCTCTCTTATGGCGCTTTCAAAATCCACATGACCCTCACCAAACCTCATGTTTCTGAAAACCTTTGGCTTTGTTTCCTTCAAATGAGCTGCAACAATGTGACCTTTGCCAGACCTGATATCCTCAACAACATCTTGCGCACCATTTGTAACATTGCCAATATCCGGATAAACCTGAAGATACGGACTGTCCACCAGCGTTACATATTCCATGGACTTTTCTATTGTATTCATGAAGTCATTTTCCATTGTTTCAAAAGCCAGAATTACTCCATATTTCGAAGCATACTCAACAGACTTTATTACATTCTCAGTAAAATACTGTTTTGAATCAGGACTTGATGTTTCATTGTAGTACACATCATAACCTGCAAGCTGAATAATCCTTATACCGATCTTATCAGAAAACTCTATTGCCTTTTTCATGATTTCCATGGATTTGTCCCTGATTTCCTTAAAGTGACTTCCCAAGGGAAATCTCCTATGACCACTTAGACACATGGTCCTTATGGTGACGCCTGTTTTTCTCTGAAGCTCAATCAGATGATTAACAAAATCATCTCCCTCATAAAGCCTTTCAAGCTTCTTGTCAGTTTCATCAATGCTAATCTCTACCCTGTCAAAGCCTGCCAGCCTTGCACTGGTCAGCTTTTCTTCCCAGGATAGAGATTCAGGCATTGCTTTCTCATATACCCCCAAGGAAAACCTCATTTTGTATCCCCGCTCTTTTCCATATATGGATAGTGTTTAAGCATTACCAATGGTTCAAACTTGCTCTCGTTCTTAATCCTTACACCCTTTGAAGCAGCATCGTATGATACAAAGAATTCGTCCTCGCTCAGCTGGCCGAATCTAAGCATTGAAGGTGTGCTGCACTTGTGGTGACCAAAGTATCCGTATCCCTGAACAAGTATTGCTCCATAGGCCGTCTCGTCTTTAACAACTGCCTCGCATCCAGGCTTGATGGTAAGTTCTTTTGCTTCTATGTACTCGTTTCCGTAAACTATCAGTTTCTCAGTATAGTCATCATTGTCTTCAAGCACTACTGGAGCACGGAAATATTTCTCCTTGTAATATGGGTCCACATTCTTCTCCCAGTCCATAAGCGACAATACATAGTCCACATCTCCCATCTTGTCTTCCGGACAGTTTTCATAAAGGAATGAAGAATCGTAAATCTCTCCGTCAGTTATGTTCTCGTATACGCTGTTGACATCGGAATTCCACTGAGGTTCATATGTAAGATACGAGCCGGGTGCATGCAGAACTCCTGGAGGTGTATACCAGCCGGTTCCCAGCTCTATTCTGTATGCTCTTGAAAGCTCGGTTATCCTGATATCCTCCTTCTCATAGTTAAAAAGCCTTTCCCTTATCTCTTCCTTTGTAACGGAAGGATTAAAGCCAAAGTATGTATGCGGGAATTTCCCTGGATAGTTGTTGTACTGAGGAGGATAGTAGTAGGCTTCGGGCTTTCCAAGCTTTCCTACCCTTGCAGCAGATTCAAAGTCGAGGTGCAAATGGTGGAAGAGCGGTCCTTCATAGTCAAAGAACTTTGAATACATGGGCCATGTACCAAACTTGTTATATAGCTCTTTTCCCAGAATATTTTCTTTCAACACATCTACAAAATCCTTGAACAATATCTTGTTTTCAACATTGTCATCAATATTTACATAGCTCATTCCCTCATCCGGCGCTGCCAGTTCTCCATTCATTGCAGCTATAACGGAACTGAACCATCTTTCCTTTATCGAGCCTCTTTTTGTTCCCAGAGCGTAATAGTCGTGTGGATGCAGTCTTAGTCTTTTCCCTGCATTTCCAAATCTTCT
>DUPL01000024.1 GCA_012838385.1 Clostridiaceae bacterium | reverse complement strand
TAAGATACAATATATATGTAGTTATCCAACGAAAGTGATGAAACAATCATTAGCTTTTAAGTAAAATACAGGAGGTAGTATTATGAAAATGAAAAAAGGCTTGATATTCATTGTAGTATTAACACTGTTAATGTCAATGATGACTGTGTTCTCAAACGCAGCTGTAGAAGAAAAAGCCATTGAACTGGTTAAAGGTGATGTTGCACCAGGTTTTAATGGTTCAACTTATTTGCATATGGGATGGGGCAACTACGCTGGTATGAAGTTTGATATATTGGAAGGCGAACTTTTCGTAGGTGTACAGGTTCAAACCGTAATTGCAGGACATCAATTCAAAATGAGCCTCTACAAATGGAATACTAGCCGTGAAGACAAGGAGCTTCTGGAGCAGAAAGAATTTACATCAACTGACTGGAGCCCCAATGTTGTATTTGAGTTTGACAATGTATATCCAGCAGGTACATATTTTGTCACATGCAAAATAGAAGCTGGAGTAGAGCCTCGTTTGGTTCCATACACGGAAGTTATTGAAGGAAGAAATATCGAAGCTCACCTGTATGACAAGACTTTTGCTGAGTACAACGAAGAAAAAGCCGCAGCAGGCGAATCTTCCAACCTGGGTGCTGGTTACAGAATGTGGATCAACGTGCTTCAGGGTGCTGGACAAAATGCATTGAACTTCGTAAACAAGTATTACGAAGCCAAAGCTGAAGATGTAACCATTTATGACCAGGCAAAATATGATGCAGTAATGAATGCTGTAGGCGATGACCTCAAGGCTTTCATTAAGAGCACATCTGAAGATGACTTGGGAACACAACTTGGTAATTTGAATGCAGCCTTGACAGAGCCTGAGCCAGAAACAGAGGAGCCAGGTACAGAAAACCCACCAACAGGTGAAAGTGCAATAGTTATGGTTGCAATCCTTGCAGCTATGGCATGCGCAGTTGTTGTAAAACGCAAAGTATACTCATTCTAGTTACTAAAAGCCATCAAGGGCTGTAATGATAGATTGCAGCCCTTTAAAATTACAAACTTGAGAACAACTGTAGCTATATAACTAAATGTCTTTGCTAACACTGACAAAACCTCCTAGCGAGTCTGACATCCAACCGACAAGTGTAATTATATAGCTACACACATATAAAACACCCTTTACATTAGCAGACTGTCTTCCAAAGTGAAGGCAGTTCTTTATTTTGACAAGAATTGAGTTAAGGAATAAAATATTTGATGAATTAAGAAAAGGGGGTTTTTATGAAACTGGGACTTGTTCTGGAAGGTGGAGGCAGTAGAACGTATTTTACATGCGGCGTTCTTGATTGTTTTCTTGAAGAAGGTACATATGCAGATTATGTAATAGGCACCTCTGCGGGCATAGCTAATGGTGTGTCATACGTGTCAAGACAAAAGGGAAGAAATCTTGAAATAGCTACAAGGTTTTTAAACGATAAAAGATACATGGGTTTCAAGCATCTTGTAAATCCCAATAACAAAAGCTATTACAACATCAAATTTGTATACGAGGAAATACCCAACAAGCACATACCTTTTGATTTTAAAGAGTTTGAAAAATTTGAAGGTGATGTGGTAAGTGTTGTAACCAATGTGAAAACTGGCCAGGCGGAATATTTGAAGATGCCCCGGGATGATAAAAGTTTTGTGCATTTGGTGGCAAGTTGTGCTCTTCCTATTATGTTTCCTTTAATTGAGATTGATGGAATGAAGTATATGGATGGAGGCATATGTGATCCTATTGCGGTGGATGAGGCTTTAAGAAATGATTGCGACAAGGTGATCGTTGTGCTTACTAGAGAAAAAGGATATGTAAAGGAAGAGGAAAAGGCGCTTAAACTTTGTGCAAAGCTTTATAGAAAGTACCCAGAGTTTTCAAAAGCTCTACTAGACCGCACCAGGGTGTATAACGAAAAATTGAAAAGAGTCTGGGAACTTGAAGAAGAAGGAAGGGTTTTTGTTATTGGTCCTAAAGATGTCAGTGGTTGTAAACGAACTGAACGGAACCTTGATGTTATAAATAGTTTGTACAATCAGGGTATGGATGTGGCAAGGGAAGCCATGCCAAAACTCAAGGAATACTTGAAATTACATATTGAAAAGGAGAAGGCATGAATAAGAAGAAAATATTGATTTGGGTCATTCCTTTAACAATGTTTGCTATAGTAACGATACTTCTGCTGGCGGGATTGAATGAGACTTTTGAGAATTGGGCATATGAAATTGTGTCAAGGCACATGTCGCCTGCGATGAACAAAGTGGCAACTTTCATAACCAGAAGAGGTGACACGATATCTGTTGTTCTGATATGTCTGGCTTTGATTATTATTCCTGCTTCCAGGAAAACAATAGCACTTCCTGTTATATCTGCAGTTATTGCATCCACCGTCATCAATAACTTGCTAAAAGTTGTTTTTATGAGGGAAAGACCGGATGTACTGAGGCTTGTTAATGAAACTGGATATAGTTTTCCTAGCGGACATTCAATGGTAAGTGCGACACTTTACACAATGTTTGCTTTCTTGGCTTACAGGCACTTGAAGAATAAATATTTGAAGGTGACTATTTCTGCTTTATGTGTAATAATGTTTATCTCTATAGGTATAACCAGAATATATCTGGGAGTACATTATGCCTTTGATGTTCTTGGTGGTTGGTTTTTTGGTTTTGCAATAGCTGCTTTTATCTTTGGAATATATATTGACAAAACCGATAGAAAAAGCAAGTAAGATTTGAGTTTTTATGCTATAATTAGTCAGTAGTCTAATATTGGAGGAAAAATATGAGTAAAATCAGAGTAGGAATAGTAGGATACGGAAATTTGGGAAAGGCAAGTGAGATGCATGTTTTAAACAGTCCTGATATGGAGCTGGTTTGCATCGTTTCAAGAAGAAAAAATATCAAGACTATGTCAAACGTCAGGGTTTTGCATCCTGACGATGTTATTGAGTATAAAGATATGATAGATGTTATGGTGCTCTGTGGAGGTAGTGCCACGGACCTGCCTGAGCAAACTCCATATTTCACTAAATATTTCAATACAGTCGACAGCTATGACAATCATTCTAAAATACCTGAACATTTTAATAATGTGGACAAGGTAGCAAAGGAAAACAATACAGTTTCAATAATTTCTGTTGGATGGGACCCGGGTATTTTCTCTTTAAACAGACTGCTCGGTTTGAGTATTCTGCCTAACGGAAAAGGGTATACATTTTACGGACCTGGAGTGAGTCAGGGTCATTCTGATGCAGTTAGAAGAGTAGATGGTGTTTTGGATGCAAGACAATATACTATTCCTGTAGAAGATGTTGTTAATCGTGTAAGAAACGGAGAAACTCCCGACTTTACAAAAAGGGAAATGCATGAAAGGCATTGTTATGTGGTGGTAAAGGAAGAAGCTGACAAGGAGAAAATCAAAAAAGAAATTGTAAACATGCCTGGATATTTTGCTGATTACGATACCTTTGTAGAGTATGTTTCCAAAGAAGAGCTTCTGGAAAACCATGCAAAGCTTCCTCATGGTGGTTTTGTCATAACCAGTGGCAAGACTTCGGAAGATAATCAACATATTATTGAGTTTTCCATTAAACTTGAGTCAAACCCAGAATTCACCTCTGCTATTCTGGTTGCATATGCAAGAGCTGCTTATAAATTGTCACAACAAGGAAGTATTGGCTGCCATACCATAATCGATGTGCCAATTTCCTTGATTTCAACACTTTCAAGAGAAGAGATTTTAAGCATGATATTATAGAAAGGATAGAGCAGATGGATATTGCCAAATATATTGACCACACGAATTTGAAGTCAACTGCCACAGTTGGTGATATTGAAAGGCTTTGTGAGGAGGCAAGGAAATACGGATTTTATTCTGTTTGTGTAAACCCGTATTATGTTTCTCTATGCAAAAGGCTTTTGAGTGGTACAGATGTAAAGGTGTGTACTGTAATAGGGTTTCCTTTGGGAGCAACAACAACTTCAACCAAGGTTTTTGAAACAGAGGAAACCTTGAAAATGGGCTGTGATGAGTTTGACATGGTAATCAATGTGGGTATGCTGAAGAGTGGAAAAGATGATCATGTCATGCAAGATATTCGTCAGGTTGTAGAAGTAGCAAAAGACAGGACTGTTAAAGTGATAATTGAGACAGGGCTTTTGACCGATGAAGAAAAGATGCGTGCATGCAGGCTTGCTTCGCAGGCAGGTGCACATTTTGTAAAGACCTGTACGGGGATGACACAGGGAAAAGCTCTGGTAGAGGATATTGATATTATGAAGAAAAATATTGTGCCCGGTGTCAAGATAAAGGCGTCGGGTGGAATAAGGACGTATGAGGATGCCATAAAATTGATTGAGGCTGGCAGTGACAGGATAGGTACATCAAGCGGTGTTGAAATAGTGAATAACGGACGGTGATACCATGGCTAAAATTGTTGTTACAGGCTCATATATCACAGATATTGCAGCCATAACATCACGTTTTCCTAGAGATGGGGAAACTGTTATAGGGGAGACTGTGAAAATAGGGCCCGGTGGAAAAGGTTCAAACCAGGCAACTGCATGCAAGCGTTTGGGTGCGGAGGTTGTCCTGATTACAAAGACAGGCAACGACTATTTGCGTAATGTGGCTTTAAACCATTACAAGAATGAAAACATGTCTGACAAGTACGTGTTTGTTGATGAGGAAAACCAGACGGGTGTTGCAATTATTCAAATACATAAAAGTAGTGCTGAAAACAGAATATTGGTAACGCCAGGGGCCAACAACCACATTACTGAAGAGGATGTGTATAAAGCGGAAAATGACTTTAAGACTTGTGATATTGTTCTTCTGCAATTGGAAGCAAGCATGGAATCAGTCATAGCTTCAATCAAGCTTGCCAAAAAGTACAATAAACCAGTAGTTTTGAATCCTGCTCCTGTTAAAGAGTTGGATGACGATATATTTAAGTTAATAGACTACTTTACTCCGAATGAAACAGAAGCGGAGTTCTATTCGGGATTAAAGGCTGACTCCATTCAAAACATTGAGAAAATGGCAGATTTGTTTATTGCCAAAGGTGTTGGGAATGTAATTATCACTTTGGGCAAGGCGGGAGCGTTTGTTAAAACAAGGGATGCTGCTTGTATTATTCCTGCATATACGGTTAACGCAGTGGACACAACCGGAGCGGGAGATGCGTTTAATGGAGGATTTTGTGTTGCTTTGGCAGAAGGCAAGGGTATTGTTGAAGCTGCAAGATTTGCAAATGCAGTTGCTGCCTTGTCGGTTACAAAACTTGGTGCATCGGAATCAATGCCAGACAGACTGGATATTGATTCTTTTTTAAAAAATATTAAAAGAGGTGTTTTATGAAAAAGTTTGTCAGAATTATGGTGCTTTTTACTTTTGTCGTGCTGGCTGTAGTGTTTACAGCTTGTTCAAAGGAGGAAGGTGAACCTGACAAGAGTACAGAAGCTCCACCAACCATTACGCCATATCCTACTCATGAACCCTATGAGTTCCAGGAGGGTAATGCAAAGGAGTTTTCAGTCAGTGGTGTTTTCAGTGACAACATGGTAATCCAAAGGGACCAGGAGATTGTTATATATGGAACTGCTCCTGAAAGTGAGAATGGAAACATAGTTAATGCTTTCCTTAAGGATTTGAAGGGCTCCGGCGTTATTGAAAATGGTAAATGGAAAGTTGTAATGCAGGGAACACTTCCTGCAAGCAAGGAACTGGGGCACTCGCTTAAAGTGGTGGGTGAACCGGGTACAGATGTGATTTTTGAGGATGTTTTAATAGGTGATGTCTGGTACATCAATGGTCAGAGTAACGCAGACCTGGTGTTCTTCCCGGAGGCACAGAAGCACTATACGGAAGAACTTAAAAAAGTATCAAGAGACATGCCACTTAGGTATTTCACTCAAATGAACTGGGATCTTGTTGGCTCTCCCCAATTATTAGAAGAGCCACAGGAGAATCCTTTAAAAAGGTACAAATGGAAAAAAGCTGATAGGACTGTTGTTACAAGTTCTCCGATGATGGGGTATTTCTTTGCAGCCAAGATGCTTGAATTAAATCCGGATGTGCCAATAGGAATTGTTAATGTTGCTTGTGGTGGTGCTTCTCTTGCACATCTTGCACCGAAAGAGGTTGTAGACAAATTCCCTGCAGGCATGAAGAACAAACAGTTGCCAATTAACACGCTGGTTGTAAAGGATTCAGGAATATACAATGCATTCATGCATCCGTTTATTGATTTTGGCATAAAGGGAATGCTTTTCTATCAGGGAGAATCTGATACCGTCAGCTACAAGGAGTATCCTGAAGCACTGAACACTTATGTGCAGGATTTGAGAGACAGGTTTGGAGAACATTTTTACTTTCTGAATGTGCAGCTCTCCTCATACGGTTATTATGCTGGCAACATACCGCTAACAGGAATATGGGATCAAATAAATGATTTGAGGAATGCTCAGGCTAAAGTTAGGATTGATGACATTATGTACAACTATGAGATAGTTCCGTCTTTGGACTGCGGTTGGCAGGAAGGAGACAGCGACGGTGCTCATCCTATCTACAAAAAGCCGATATGCGACAGGCTTGCAAACATAGCAGCAGCTCTTGTGTATGGTATTGGAGATATGGAGAACGCTGCATGTCCTGTTCCAAAGGATGTCCGTTTTGAAAGTGACAAGGTTGTAATTGAGTTCATGTATGCAGGCGGCGGCTTGAAGGTAAATGGTGACAAGCTGAATGGCTTTGAAGTATTGATTAATGGAAAATGGGATAAAATAGATGCCGGGATTGAAGGCAACAAGGTTATAATCAATGGTGACAACATTGAAGGCGTCCGCTACGGATATGACCTTAGAATTGAGGATCCGTCCCAGATAACTTTGGTGTCCGGTACTGACAATCCTGCCGTTGCTTTTGAAGTATTGAAATAATGTGGATTTGAGGGTTGCGTTATGGAGATTAGCGTTAGAAGGGCAGAAGAGAAGGATATAGACAGGATAGTTGCATTACTCAAAGTTATTGCCAATGAACATCATAAAGGAAGGCCAGATCTTTTCAGAGAAGGTCGAAAGAAGTATTCTGCTCACGAGGTTAGAGACATCCTTTATGAAGAGGACAGGGCGGTATTCGTTGCAGTGGACGAGAATGACTATGTCCTTGGATACCTGTTCAGCTATATCATTGACCAGAGAACGGCATCCCTTTTTAGAAACTTTAAAACACTGTATATTGACGATTTGTGTATCGATGAAAATTTCAGAAATACTGGAATCGGCAATAAGCTCTTTGCCCACAGTGTAGAATTTGCACGAGAGTGTGGATGTTACAACATTGAGCTCAACGTATGGAGTTTCAATGATAGGGCAATAGAGTTTTACAAAAAACAGGGCATGGAAATACAGTGCTACAAAATGGAATACAGGTTATAAAAGGAGCTCTCCAGTGTCGGAGAGCTTCACTTTTTTCCATATACAATTTTTCTTATGCTGTCGACGGATAAATAATATTTGTCCGCTATTTCATCAACTGTAAGACCTTGTTTGTAGTCTTCTCGTATTGATGCATTTCTTTTATCAAGTTCTTTTCTTGTTCCCGAGAGTTTTCCCCAACCTTTTTTAGCAGAATCGTCAGTAGGAATGTATACTAGCACTCCTTGAATGTGTTTTTGAACTTCAGAAAGGAGCTCCTTCGGGAGATAATCTTTCGCATTCTTGTAAGCCAATTAAATATTCCTCCTTTACAAAAACTTGTACAGGTTTGTAAAAGCCAATATCCATTCTGATTACCCCCTTTCTATGTTTTTAAATACGGCAAAACCCAGGCGGTATTTTCACCGCCCGGATTTCACCTTTATTCTTTGTTCCGTTTAAGGTCTAGAACAAAGACCACCTCAACTTAATCACTTTTATCAGCTCCCTTCCTTCGGAACTCGCCAATGTTAGGCTGTATAGTAATTATATATCAGTAAGTAAATAAATCAATGTAAAGAATGGTTATAATTTATCATGGTATAATTAAAAGAAAAATTGAAGGTGATTTTTTGAAAGTTCTTAAAGTTATAATCCCGATAGTGCTCATATTGAGTCTTTCATCATGTATGATTAATTCAGAAGAAGATGTGGAAAACACTGAAGCTATAATCTCAACACCTTCCTCAGAACCTACCAGTACTCCTTCGCCAACTCCGACAGAAGAACCCGTGAAGGACAGGATTATAGAGATTGTTGAAAAAATGACTATAGAGCAGAAGATTGGCCAGCTTGTCATAACCGGGTATGGCAGTGTGGATGAGGTCATAAATTCCGATATTAGTTTTGGTGGAGTAATTCTTTTTGGCAGGAACATTAAGTCGGTGTCAGAGACAAAGGGTGATATTGCAAGACTTCAAGGCAGTTTTAATATTCCTCTTTTCATTTCCGTTGATCAAGAAGGTGGCAGAGTGACAAGACTTCCGAAGGAATACGGCTCCTTTGAATCAG
>DUPL01000023.1 GCA_012838385.1 Clostridiaceae bacterium | reverse complement strand
TTTATGATGGGAAGGTTGGGAGTTATACATATACAAATGTCAAGGATGGAGATGACGATGTTGACATGATGAGTGATGTAAAAGGTACTATATATTTGATAAACAGCAGTTCCGGTGTCAGTCAATATGACGGAGCTTTCCGAAATATGGATGATATTCATGCTTTCAAGTCATTCAACATGAATAATCCAACCTTCACTTATTGTGCTGTAACTGAAAATGGTATAATATTAAAAACGTATGAAGTTAATGTAATGCGACATAAGGTCCAAATTATTGACTCTTTCGGCATTCGTTCATAAAAAGTTTATAATTTAACACTTTATATTTGTTATATCAAATAGTATAATCAATAGCGTTAATGTATTAAGAAAGTGTTAGCGTTATATATCGAGGTGATAAAACTGTTTATTGAGAACTTTAGCAGACATGAGTACAAGTTTCCTATGACATATGACGACATGGATAGGTTGCTTGACGATTTGCTTCCCTACATAGAACAGGATGAACATGCAGATGAAAATGGATACTATACAATCAGCAGCATCTATTTGGACAACGATACATGGCAGTGTTTCTACGAGACTATCAACAAAGACAGATACAGACAAAAAGTTCGACTGCGCGTATATGGCGAAGTGAACAACGACAGTGTCTCTTTTTTTGAGATTAAATCAAAATTTAAAGGTCTTGTTTTAAAGCGACGCGTCAAAATGCGTCTTGGCGATGCCATGAGATTTATGGAAGCATGTGTAAATGGAGAAGATCCGAATGTTGATGAGTATGAGTGTTCAAACAGGCAGATTCTTAAAGAATTGAAACAAGTTATTGTTTCCAAGAACCTTAAACCTGTTGTTGTTGTGAGTTATGAAAGACTGGCCTTGTTCTACAAGGAGGATCCACGTCTTAGAATCACATTTGATGTAAATATCAGAACAAGAGATTATGATATTGATCTGACAAAAGGTTCCCACGGAGATTATGTGACAGCGGATAATGTTGCAATTCTAGAGGTAAAGTCCGACAGAAACGTTCCTTTCTGGCTTGTAAGGATTCTTTCGAAGTACGGTTATCGAAATCAGACTTTTTCAAAGTATTGCTCGCATTTCATAAAGTACAGTGAAGAAGAACAAATTGAAGAATACGATGAGCTGGACAATGATGCGGTTTAATGAGGTTGGTCATAATTTTGTTTTTTAATAAATAAAAAATATTCAAAAATAGATAGGAGACAAAGAAATGACAGAAAGCAATTTTTCTCGACAAATAATGGATTTTTTTGAAGGTTTATTGCAGATTAATGGTATTGAAAATGTGCTGAGAGCAGCTATGACTGTTTTGGTGGCAAGTGTATTTGGGTTACTTATCTACTTTACCTACAAGCTTACATGCAGACCTTTCGATTACCAGAGAGAGTTTGGTCTTGTATTGATAGTTGTTCCCATAGTTGTGTCCATACTACTTACTGTAATCGGAACCAACATAGCTCGTGCTTTTAGCCTTGCAGGTGCGTTATCAATTATCAGATACAGAAGTACTCTGGTCAAGCCAAAAGAAATAGTATTTATATTCTTTGGCATGGGCACAGGTTTCATAACAGGTTGTTTCTTGTATCTGCCCGCATTGGTATTCGTGCTTATTACTTGCGTTGTTATCATCGTATACACTGCATTTACTCTTGAAAGAGGCAGAAACGTTGCAAAAACCCTTACAATTGCCGTGCCTGAGAATATCAATTACGATGGGTTGTTTGATGAAATACTCGAGAAGTTCACAAGTTCTTATGCACTTAACAGCATTCGCATAATCAGCGGCGGAGCTGTCACTGAACTGCAATACCATATCAAGATAAAAGACATTTCGATGACAAAAGAGCTTCTTGATGAAGTGAGGGTATTGAATCAGAACTTCAAGATTCAGTTGTCACAGTTTGCAACTCAATAATATATCTTATGAATATATTTAATGGACGGGTATTGCACTCGTCCATTAATTGTATTTCGGGGCATATTTTGCTGCTACAAGAATTGCCTCAACCATACTTCTTTCATTAGCTATGCCTTTCCAGGCTATGTCCATGGCGGTGCCATGATCTACTGATGTCCTGAGGAAGGGGAGTCCTATTGTCAGGGAAATGGTACCCTCAAAGTCCATTGTTTTCGAGGCAATGTGTCCCTGATCGTGGTACATGGATAGAACGGAGTTGTATCTTCCGATATGGGCAAGATGAAAAACAGAGTCTGCACTTATTGGACCGACTACATCTATGCCATCGGTTTTGGCCATGTTTACAGCAGGAATTATCTCTTCTATTTCTTCTCTTCCAAACATTCCTCCTTCACCACTGTGGGGATTTAAGGCTGCCACTGCCATTGTACCCTTGTCAACTCCCAGTTTTTTAAGTGCATTGTCACATCTTGAAATATATTGATAGATGCGTTCCTTTTTTACAAGATTGCATGCTTCAATCAACGACACATGTCTTGACAGGAAGAATATCCTTAGGGAGTCTGTTTCAAACATTGTAAGAGGGTCGTCCGTGTTCGTAAGTCCTGCCAATATCTCCGTGTGACCGATATATGGGATGTTTGCCTCTTTAAGGTGTTCCTTGTTTATTGGAGCGGTTGCAATTGCATCTGTTCTTTTGTCCATGCATAGCGAAACCGCCTTGTTAATATATTCAAAAGCCGCTTTTCCAGCTGCTTTCTGTGTTATGTTTTCTTCTGTGTATACGTCTACAATTGATTCTTCCACTTTTTCGTATGTTTCAACAAGGTTTTGCAGTTCAGCCGCTTTTTTGAGTATACTGCGGCTTCCTACAATTATCGGTTTACATACTTCGAATACTTCAATGTGAGCCATTGATTTGATTACAATTTCCGGTCCGATTCCCAGCGGATCGCCCATTGTTATTGCTACGGCAGGCTTTGCCAATTAAATCATCCTTTCATATTTCGTTTGATTTATTTTAGCATATTTCAGTTGCCAGTGTCAGACAGATATTATATGAACTATGTTTTAACAATCTGATAATTATACCATAATCAGTTGAATTAAGAAAAAGTGAATGCTAAAATATTAGTAGGATAAACTATGAAGAGAGGAAAACAAATGAATAGCAATAGAGCTGACAATCAAAATGTTAATCCTAATGAAAAAGTCAATAGCACTGTACCACCAAGACCTCCTGCTTTACCAAAGTCTTATGTAAACAGGGCTCAGGGAACTCCCAAACCTCCTGTATTAAAGAGCAATGTTTCCAAGCAGACGGGTGAAAGTATAAAACAGGAAGCTCCTTTACGTGAAAAAGTTGAAACCACGGTTACTAATCAGCATGAATCGGATGTTGTGATTTCAAAAGCAGACGAAGCTTCTTCTGTACATAAGACAAGTACAAGCAAGAAATCATACCATGGAACGCATGGTAAACATGGATACAAGAATGAGGCCTTCAAAGCTTTGGGAGTAGTACTGGCGGTTATAGTTGTAATTATAGGTGGCATAGGTTTGATTTTTCTTGCTTCACAAAGAAGCGATGCGGCAACAGTAAAGACAATTAATAACCCCAATGCGAACATATCGGATTTGGATTCGTTTAAGAAATACAAGAATCTGGAGCATTTGCATCTGTATAACAGTGGAATACAGGACATAAATGGAATAAAAGATCTTACTAAACTGAAGGTACTAAGACTGACACAGAATGAGATTAAGGATATAAGTGTGCTAAAAAATCTTAAGAATCTCGAAGAGTTGTATCTTGGTGACAACCAGATATCGGACATTAGTGCTTTGGAAGGGTTGACCAAGCTGAAAGTTCTACATCTTGGCAAGAATAAAATAAAAGATGTGACTCCTTTGAAGAATCTGGTTAATCTGGAGGAACTGGAACTCGGATACAATGAAATTGAAGATATCTCTCCTTTGGCTAATTTGACCAAGTTGAGAATTCTTAAGCTGAATAACAACAAGATTGAAAATATTGAGGCTTTGAGCAACATGACTGAGATGAGATTCCTGTTGCTTAGAGAAAATGGTGACATTAAGGATTTGACTCCGTTGAAGGGATTACATAAAGTGGAATGGTGCTCCTTCAATCCACCAAGTCTTGAGATTGAGACCGTAATAATGTTAAAGGAAGCAAATCCTGATGCAATCTACTATTTCTACTACAAGGGCGATTATATTAAAGCTCATGAGGATTTCATATATGATCCAGGACCACCACCAGATCCTGGTGAAGGGTAAGACATGGAGCGAATTTTATAAAAAGTTTAGTAAATGTATACGGGTAGTTTAGATAACTGCCCGTTTTTCCATTGATACTATCTCTAATTTATGCTATAATTTTTTGTGTTTTAATCATAATATTAGTGTTCAAATAATACATAGGAGATTTGTTTATCATGAAGAAAGTACAAAAGAAAAATAGTGTTAGTTACATTCTACTATTATTTGCGCTGATGGTTGTAATGTTTGCAGCTGTTGTTGTAGCGCATTCGTTAAAGGGGTTAGATAGCGACATTCTTGGGAATTCGCCAACAATAACTCCAATAACACCAACACCTTCACTGGAAGATGAGACTCAAACTCCACAAACAACTACTGATCCGGATGTTACGCAAACACCAACTCCGACGCCAATTCCAATTATTGAAGAGATAGATGAATCAAAGCTTGTTGGGCTGGATACAACAGTAAGGTCTTGGTCCTGGGCATATCCATACAAAGAAGTTGAAAAACATGGGGGAGTATACAGAAAGACAAATGATGGCAAAGTATTGTATCTTACATTCGACAATGGATACGAAAATGGTTTTACGCCTAGAATACTTGATATTTTAAAGGAGAAGAATGTAAAGGCAATATTCTTTGTTACAGGAAGCTACATTAGAAAGAACCAGGAACTTGTAAAGAGAATGGTGGAAGAAGGACATTTGGTTGGTAACCATACGAACACACATCCTGAAAAAACTCCAATGCCTGAGTTGTCCGTTGAGAAGTTTGTTGAGGAATTGGTTGTTGTAGAAAGAGAATACGAGAAGATATTTGGAAAAGGTCAGCGTATGTTTTACTACCGTCCGCCAGGAGGAGTCTTTAGCATAAGGGATCTTCATATTGCAGCCCAGATGCATTATGAAACAATTTTCTGGGATCTTGCCCATAAAGACTATGGTGATCCGGTCGGTGTGGAAGAAGTAATCAACAGAGTGATTGGACCAATACAAGAAGGCAAGTTTGTTGGAAATGGTGCTGTAATATTGTTGCATTCAACATTTGAAGACAATGCAAATGCTCTTGCTACCATCATTGATACTTTGAGAGAAATGGGATATGAATTTAGGAGGATAGACGAGTGAGAGTAAAAAGAAGCTTTGTTATAAAAGTTTCGATAGTGTTTCTTGTCATACTGATGGGATATTCTGTAGTTGACTACTTTAGGGAAAGTGTGGAGAAAATGACAGCTCCGGAAGAGCATTTTCCCAAGCTTCATAATGCTGAGAGATATTTTTTCAGGGTAGGTTATCCTGAAGACTGGGCTGCTGAAGCAGGTGCCAACAATTTTTTCTTGGACAAGGATACAGGACTTGTTCTCAATCTATATCCCTTGATAAAGTCGTCAGATGCAACTCCCATTCCCCAGGAAACAGGACAGGAAGATGTACAGGATCCCATGGTCAGGGATGAAACGGCCATCATCTCCTTTTTTTACAGGCCTATTGAGAAAGGCGAAGAGATGGATTTGAAACAAGCAATGGACATTGCTCTGGCAGAACTGATGGAATCGGGCAAAAATATAACTGAGGATAATATAAGTTCGATTATGGATTACGAATCGGAAAAGACGGTTTTCAAGAAGGTGTCTTACACATACATGAAAAATCTTTTCCCTGTAAAGGGCGACATGTATGTAGCTGTCAGGCAAATGTGTTATTATATAATCATATATGAAGCGGAACATGATGTGCTTGCAGGCAGTTCATACAACAAGTACAAGGATGTGGCCGGTGAGATTATAGATGATTTCAGGCTTTCCGTATTTGACTATTAAAGAGGTAATCTATGAAAAGGCTTTGTTTGGTTGTCGTTATTCTCGTTGTCGTAAGTGCGGCAGGGTGCACTAAAGGCAATAATATACCGAAAAAAAGCGATGTATGGCATATTGAAGGATTGGCATACGATGGGAAGATAATTGCGGAAAATGAGGACTTTAGGGTATATGATTTTGTTTTTATGCATTTTTGCACTGATGCCAAGAATAAGGATGAAGCACTAAACAAAGCTCATTTATATTCTGTTACTTATGAGATTGCACGTTTAAACACTCCTCTTACTGAGGAAGAAAAAGAAGAGATATTGAGATTAAGCGAAGACCTTGCAAAAGATAATGCAGAACTGTATTTGAACAAGGGTTTTGAGAATGTTTTGCAGTACAAACTCTTTGCTCTAATGGATAATACGATTAACAAGTACAAAAGTAGTGTGTTTGAAAAGTATGATATTGATGATAAAGACCTTTTAGATTACTACAACCAGAACGTGAAGAAGTACAAAAGTGTGGCTCTTCAGGTTCTTTACTATTCTCTAAAGGATGAAAACGGAAACAAACTATCTTGGGAAGTTATTGAGGAAAAGATAAATAAAGCTGAATCTTATTTAGACGAAATAAAGACATCAAGCGATATGGATGATTTAATCTTGAATGAGTCAGATGACATCGGTGTTATTGAAACAGGCGGGAAGATGACTGTATCTTTGGAAGGATACCAGAACAAGGATGATGAATTATATGAGTTTTCGTCCAATCCTGATTTGAAGGTAGGAGACATGATTGTAATTGTTGACGAATACGGAATTTATCTTGTCAGATGCGATGGTTTTGAAGATTATGATAATAGCGAAAACGTAAGGGATGCTGTGTACAACGACTATTGTACTTTTAAGTTCTTAACGGAAATGGAAACTTATTTGGAAGATGAAAAGTATTATCTTAAGGACATAAAAGAAGAGATAATGGATAAGATAACAACGCAGTATCAATGGGATTAAAGGGAGAATTTTATGAAAGGATTATTATTATCCATTATTCTTGTGGAAATGTTGTTGACCGGTTGTGTTAGGAACATTGACAAAATGACTCCATCACCAAAAATTTCACCCGAGGTTACCGACAGGGCTGATGACACACCCGGGGCGACAGAATCTGTCACGCCAACATCTACTCCGTTGCCAACGCCATCACCAACCCCTATTTCTGAGCCTGTTACAAATGTATATCAGGCAGTGAAAAGGCTTGTTGTGGCAGAAAAAGCATCTCATGTATTTGTTGTTTTGCAAAGAGAAAAGGGTCCTGAGTGTGATTTTTATGCCTTTAAAAGACAAGGCAATGAGTTTGTTGAAGTGTTTAACACTGTTGGTCTTGTAGGGAAGAATGGTATTGCTACAATAGAGGAAAAACATGAAGGCGACTACAGAACTCCTGCCGGAATATATACATTTGGAATGTGTTTTGGAATAAAGGATGACAATGGCATATCTCCACTTGGCTATACTGTTGTAGGCGAAGATGATTATTGGGATTCAAATCCTGAGTCCGATACGTACAATCAATGGATTAAGAAGAAAGATTTGCCTGCAACTTATGACAAAACGAAATATGAGCATTTAATCAGCAAGAAGGGAACGTACAACTATGTAGCAGCGATAAACTACAATGTGGATCCCATAATTAAAGGAAAAGGTTCTGCAATTTTCCTCCACTGTACAAGAGAAGGTTCCATGCTGTATACCGGAGGTTGTATTGCCATTCCTGAAGATAAGATGCTTATCGCACTTTCAATGATTTATAGCGATACATATATCGTAATCGCAAGTTCTTTTGATGATTTGATGACACATGTTAGATAATTCAGGCTCTGCCTGAATTTTTTCTTTTATACACCCAAATCATTAATCCCACATATTATATATCGGAAAAAGATTTGAAGAGTGATACGATGAAAAATATGAAGTTTACATTGATAGGCGGAGACCTGCGCAATGTAAAGTTGGCTTCACTATTGGAGGAACGAGGAAACGAGGTATACACTTTTGGATTGGAAGGCGGAGCAGGAGGGAAATTTTTCTACAGATGCAACAGTATGACTGAAGCTTTCGCAAGAGGAGACATAATTATTGGACCAATTCCATTTTCACAGGATGGAATTAAATTGAATGCTCCTTTGCATCAAGCGGATGTGGAACTTCAGGATATATTGGACAACATACCTAAAGGCAGGTTGTTGATTGCAGGAAAAGTACCTGCGGATTTTGTCAAAAAAGTAGCTGATAAGAATGTGAGGATAATTGATATTATGGATAGGGATGACATGGCAATCCTTAACAGCATTCCCACAGCTGAAGGTGCTGTGCAGATTGCGATGGAGGAGCTGCCTGTTACAATACATAACTGCAAGGTTATGGTTCTTGGACTAGGAAAAGTTGGATCGACGCTGGCTGTTTTGTTGAAGAATATTGGAGCAAAAGTACTGGTGGTGGCAAGGAACAGCAGGGACATTTCAAGAGCTGCCGCTTTTGGTCTTGAGTGCGGAATGTATGAGGAGCTGCCTTTGCTCATTGGCGAGTACAAACTTATTTACAACACCGTTCCTGCGATGGTGCTTGACAAGAGTATTCTGCAGTTTGTGGCGAAGGATGCCTTGGTAATAGATTTGGCTTCCAAGCCGGGCGGTGTTGATTTTGAATATGCACAGTACAAAGGCATCAAGACAATCCATGCATTGTCTTTGCCGGGAAAGGTTGCGCCAGTTACTACTGCCATGTACATGGAGACGGTAATATATAACATAATAAAAGAAGAATACAAGGGAGGCATATAATGATACGGATAGGGTATGCGCTAACAGGATCTTTCTGCACCATACGTGAATCTTTGGAAGTAATAAAAGAACTTGTAAACAAAGGATACGACGTTCATCCAATCATTTCATATAACGTAGCATCATTTGCAACACGCTTTATTGATTCTGACGAAACTATCAGACTACTTGTTGAAATAACGGGAAAGGAACCAATTAGCACTATTCAAGGAGCGGAACCTATAGGACCCAAGAGACTTTTTGATGTAGTAGTAGTTGCACCCTGTACCGGTAATACTATGGCAAAGCTTGCAAATGCCATAACAGATACGCCCGTACTTATGGCCTGCAAGTCACAATTGAGGAATCAAAGACCCGTTGTGCTTGCGTTGGCTACAAATGATGCTTTGTCTGCAAATGCAAAGAATCTGGGTATTTTACTAAACACCAGTAATGTATATTTTGTACCTGTAAAACAGGACAATTACGAGGGAAAGCCAAGGTCCATGGTGGCCGATTTCTCACTCATTGAAAGTACAATATTGAAAGCATTGGAGGGTGAGCAACTCCAACCGATAATACTGTGTGCGGAATAGCTGAATATTGCAAATTGTTGGCATAAATGATAAAATGATTATTGAATAATAATTGGGAGTGAGATTTTTGGCCAACTCATCATCACAAAAGAAAAAGTCACAAAATGGCAAAACGGCAAGAGTCAAAAGCAACAAGACGGAACATCGTGAGATTGTGTCAATTGTTCTATTTGCCACAGGCTTATTGATGTTCCTTTCGTATATAGACAAGGTAGGAATTGTTGGCGTTCTCATTAGAGGATTTTTGTTCGGTTTTTTTGGACAAGTTGCTTCTTTTCTAATTCTTGGCCTTATATGGTATTTGGCATGGTGTCTATTAAGGGGTACTGAACGACAGGTTTTTACTTTTAAGAAGACTTTTCTGTTTACTCTCTTAATCATAATGATATCGTCACTTATACATACGATTTCGTTTGATGCCTCCCATGAAGATTTCTTTGAAACGGTAAGACAGCTTATTGATTCGCATAAGCAAAAACCTTCCGGAGGCTTGCTTGGAGGAGGGTTGAGTCTTGTTTTGCAGAAATATATGGAGAAGGCTGGTGCCTTGGTAGTATTGATACCATTGACAATAATTATAACAATGGTTCTTTTTTCGCTTTCCATAATGAATTTTATAAACAAGGTTTCATTTATCGGAAGCAAAGTGGGAAGGACTGGAAGAAAAATATATGAGAGGTTGAGAAATAATAAGCAGCAGAGTGTGGTAATTGACAGACAGAAAATCAAGAATGCGATTGAAGAAAGCGAGATGTTGAAGGATGAATATTTGCTTGAGGAACAGGAACTGACCTTTGACGATGAAATTATAGAGAAAGACGAACCTTTCATTAATGAGCCTGAGCAATACACCTTTTCTCCAGAGAAGATTGATGTGGAAGAAACAACATTTGTGGAGAATATTATAAGCAAGGAAAAACACTGCTATTTAAAACCTCCCATAAGCCTTCTTGCTGACAGCGATCAGGAACAGGATTTTTCCGATGAGCAGAAAAAACATGCGTCAAGGGTTGCCAGAAAGATTGAGGATATTTTGTTCAGTTTCAACATTGATGCAAAGGTTGTGAATATTAGTAGGGGACCTACAATAACCAGGTATGACGTGCAGCCCAGTTCCGGTGTAAAGGTAAGCAAGATAAAGAATCTATCGGAAGATATTGCGCTTAATCTGGCATCGCCCGGTATAAGGATAGAGCAGATCCCAGGAAAGGCCGCAATCGGTGTGGAGGTTCCTAATGATGCTGTAAGAGTTGTTTCTTTGAGAGAGATTATAGATTCAAAGGCTTTCAGAAATCACAGGTCAAACACTGCATTCTGTCTTGGTTGTGACATAACAGGAGAACCTGTTGTAGCAGATATTGCACGGATGCCGCATCTTTTGATAGCTGGTGCGACGGGTTCGGGTAAGAGCGTCTGTATTAACAGCTTGATTATGAGCCTAATATACAAGGCGTCTCCCGATGATGTAAAATTAATACTGATAGACCCCAAGGTTGTTGAACTTGGTATATACAATGGCGTACCTCACTTGATGATACCTGTGGTAACACAAACCAAGAAGGCGGCTGGGGCATTGTCCTGGGCAGTTCAGGAAATGGAAAAAAGATACACCATGTTTGCTGAAAAAGGTGTAAGGGACATTGCAGGTTACAACAGGCAGGCAAAGGCTGAAGGCGAGGATAAGCTGCCCAAGATTGTCATAATTATAGACGAGCTGGCAGACCTCATGCTTGCAGCAAGGGACTCTGTTGAGGATGCAATATGCAGAATAGCACAGAAGGCAAGAGCCTGCGGCATACATCTGGTGGTTGCTACCCAAAGGCCCTCGGTTGATGTAATTACAGGACTGATTAAGGCCAATATACCGTCAAGGATAGCTTTCAAAGTTGCATCGCAAGTGGATTCAAGAATCATTCTTGACAATGCCGGTGGAGCAGGAGCGGACAAGCTTTTGGGTAGAGGTGACATGCTGTTTCTGCCGGTAGGAAGTATAAAGCCAATAAGAGTGCAGGGAGCTTTCGTTTCCGACGCAGAGGTTGAGGCGGTTGTAGACTATCTTAAGAAGTCATGCGAAGCGGAGTATGACATGGAAGTCGTAAAAGAAGTTGAGAACACTCAAAGTGCTGAAGGAACACGAAATACTGCATTGGAAGAGGACGAACTGCTTCCTCAGGCTGTACAGATTGCAATTGAAATGAAACAGATTTCAGCCTCTTATCTCCAAAGAAAGCTTGGGATAGGATACAATAGAGCGGCCAGGATAATTGACCAGATGGAGGAAAGGGGATATATATCCTGCAAGGATGGAAGTAATCCAAGAATGGTTTTGATAGATAAATTTCCCGAAGAATTGCAAGGAAGGTGATTGTTGTGTTAATAGATGGTAAAAAGGTATCAATGCGTATAAGGGAAGAGATAAAGAAGGAAGTGGTTGAGCTTAAAGAAAAGGGAATTAATCCTTGTCTTTCGGTGGTTCTGGTTGGTTCGGACATGGCCTCGAGGACATATGTAAACAACAAGAAGAAGGCATGTGCGGAAGTCGGGATGCTGTCAAAGGAATTCCTTCTGCCTGATGAGGCAAGCGAGGAAGAACTTCTTGAACTCATTGACAGGCTGAATAAAGACAAGGAAGTGCACGGAATTCTGGTTCAGCTGCCCCTTCCCAAACATATAGACGAGATGAAAGTTATTGAAGCAATTGATCCCAAAAAGGATGTAGACTGCTTCCATCCATATAATGTCGGAAGGCTGTATACGGGAAGTGGAATCTTTGCTCCTTGTACTCCAGCAGGTGTTATGGAACTTATTAAAGAAACAGGAACTGAAATTGAAGGTAAAGAGTGTGTTGTTGTTGGCAGGAGCAATATAGTAGGAAAGCCTATGGCAATGCTTCTTCTTGCTGCAAATGGTACTGTCACGGTTACCCATTCAAGAACAAAGGATTTAAAAAGCGTTTGCAAGAGGGCTGACATTCTGATTTTTGCCATAGGAAAGGCCAAGTTCGTTAACGAAGAGTATGTAAAGCCCGGTGCTGTCGTAATTGATGTGGGCATGAACAGGGATGAGAATAACAAGTTGTGCGGAGACGTGGACTTTGAGAGGGTAAAGGATATTTGTGGAGCCATTACTCCTGTTCCAGGTGGAGTGGGTCCCATGACAATTACAACACTTCTTTCGAATACACTTTTGGCTGCAAGAATGTTTGGTTGATTTATGTTAGTAAAAACCTGGCCTGATGGCCAGGTTTTGTGTAAAATTTCTTCTGAACAAATATATGTTTAAACTCAATAGTAACGGTGTTTTCTTGACTGATTATCACTGTAGGGGGTATGAGTAATATTGAATGTTACTCTGGCTTTGCCATTTTCATACTGTTCTATTGTAACTTCCTTCATTATTCCGTCATCGGGGAGTCTAAACTGCTCAGATTGAGGATTGTATGAAATACGCCTTCCGTTATGTTCGCATATTAATTTGAAAATATTTTATCATATATATTGTTAATGTATTAGGTTGGTATATTCACAAAATCGAGCCAAAATATTCAATATTTATGCAGGCTTTCATAATTTAGGTTGTATTGATCGTAACTTGCATTATTTCTTCTTGACAAATATTATCTTTTTATTTAGAATTAACTGTGATGCATATTATGCACAATGCATAATATGCACAAAATGCATAAAGTGCATACAATTCATTTTGTGCATTTAGAAGAATTTAAGTTGTTCAGATAAATATGAGTACCTTGACAACTAAATAAGGGAGGTGTTCGGTATAGGAACTAGCGATATTATTCTATTCATAGTCGTCCCTTTAGTTTTCAGTTCACTAGTTGGCTTAATTTGTTGGAAAATAGCCTCAAAAAGATCTTTTGCTAAGGGTTATCAAGCCAGGAAAGAAGAAGCAGAAGCGGTTATAGAAAGCGCCGAAGCGGAAGGCAAAAGAATTATTAGTGAAGCAATTAAAGAAAGTGAAATAAAGAAGCGTGAGTATTTGCTCACTGCCAAGCAAGAGATTCACAAAAGTAGAATTGATCTTGAAAGGGAAATTAAAGATAGACGAAACGAGATACAGAGAAATGAAAGACGTTTGATTCAGAAAGAAGAGTTGCTTGAGAAAAAGCAGGATGCGCAGGAACAAAAGGAGCGTATGCTCAATGAAAGAATGCTTGAACTTAACGAACGTGAAAAACACGTAGAGGAAATGTTCAACAAACAAGTCCAAGAACTCGAACGTATCGCAAATTTGACGAAAGATGAAGCAAAGGAATATTTGCTAAGACTTACTGAAAACGAATTGATTCAGGAAAAAGTAACACTTATCAAGGATTACGAAGCGAAACTGAAAGAGGAATGTGTTGTTTTGGCACAGAACTTAGTAGCAACGGCTATACAGAAATGTGCATCTGACTATGTTTCAGAAACGACTGTATCTGTTGTCGCATTACCTAATGATGACATGAAAGGCAGAATCATAGGTAGGGAGGGCAGAAACATAAGGACCATTGAAACATTGACTGGAGTTGATCTGATCATAGATGACACACCTGAAGCTGTTATTCTATCAAGTTTTGATCCAATTCGACGAGAAATAGCTAGGATAGCTCTGGAGAAGCTGATCATTGACGGTAGAATACATCCTGCCCGAATCGAAGAAATGGTAGAGAAGGCGAGAAAGGAAGTAGACAATGTCATCCGTCAGGAAGGAGAGAACGCTACATACGAAACTGGTGTGTATGGGCTTCATCCTGAAATTGTAAGGCTTCTGGGCAGACTGAAGTTCAGGACCAGCTATGGACAAAGCGTTCTCTTGCACTCAATTGAAGTTTCTAAACTGGCAGGTGTCATGGCTGCAGAGCTGGGTGTAGACGTAGCTTTGGCAAAAAGAGCCGGCTTGATACACGACATAGGCAAGGCTCTGGACAGCGAGATTGAAGGCTCGCATGTAACCATAGGTGCAGACATAGCCAAGAAGTGTAAAGAGTCGCCTGATGTTGTAAATGCCATAATGTCACATCATGGAGATATTGAACC
The DNA here is from genome assembly GCA_012838385.1 of Clostridiaceae bacterium. Lineage (GTDB taxonomy): Bacteria > Bacillota > Clostridia > UBA1212 > DUPL01 > DUPL01. The sequence goes on along the minus strand of DUPL01000023.1, from coordinate 114,477 downwards.
GCAAAGCGTAGTTGCTGTACTAGTACAAGCTGCAGACACAATATCAGCAGCAAGGCCTGGTGCAAGACGCGAAACTCTCGAGACTTATATCAAGAGACTAGAGAAACTCGAGGAAATAGCGAATTCCTTCAGTGGCGTTGAAAAAACTTATGCGATTCAGGCTGGGCGAGAAATCAGAATTATGATTAAGCCGGAACTTGTCAGTGATGAGGAAATGCCTTTGAAGGCAAGAGAGATAGTTAAGAAGATTGAAAGTGAAATGGAATATCCTGGACAAATCAAAGTAACGATTTTACGGGAAACAAGAGCAGTAGAATACGCAAAATAGTTTGAAAACAAAAAAGAGAGTGATTGATTCACTCTCTTTTTTAAGTATGTTTCTAATTTTTTGGGTTATCCGCAATAACCCCTATAATTTCTTCTTTCAACATGAAGTTTGATGCCCGTACGTTCCTCGCCTTCAAGATAAACGTCAACGAAAGCGGGCATGCATACCAATTCGATTCCAGTCGGAGCCAAATACCCTCTGGTAATTGCTATAGCCTTTATTGCCTGGTTAATTGCACCTGCGCCGATTGCCTGCACATCGACAGAACCTACTTCCCTGATAACACCTGCCAATGCACCTGCTACTGAAGCTGGATTTGATCTTGCTGATACCTTTAATACATCCATAATATGTACCCTCCATTATTTTTTTATTTTTTGATTGTTTTTATATATTCTAAATAAAAACATGTAGCAATACAATTATTTCCCAAAATAGTGGGGTGTTTGTGGTACATATATATGCATCATATCGTTATTTATGAATAAATAATGGAGGGAAAATTCTAAAGTTAGGCAAGTTGAATATTTCCCGACTTTAGCTTTGTTTCAAAAAAATCCTGTAGATATCTTTGGCAACTCCTGAATTGTCACAAATATCTATTACAACAGCGTTCAGCATAAAGCTGCCTTTTGCAGGTTCGAATCTTGTAGGCATGGAGCGAACAAACTTCTCCATTACACATTTTATGTCCATGCCAATTATACTGTGTATTGGTCCGGTCATTCCGGCATCGGAAATGAAGGCAGTGCCGTTTGGGAGAATGCGTTCATCCGCTGTCTGGACATGAGTGTGGGTGCCAATTACGCAGGAACACAATCCGTCTATATACAGCGCCAATGCGATTTTTTCAGACGTGGCCTCCGCATGAAAATCCACAACAATGATATTTGTATACTGGCGCATTTCATGAAGACATTCAGTGGCACATTCAAAGGGATTGTCCACATGGTCCATGAAGACACGCCCTTGAAGATTCAAAATGCCTATGTCTCCCTTGTTTGTGTTGACAATACACCAGCCTTTGCCGGGAAGAGATTTTGACATGTTTGCTGGTCTTACAATTGGGAAGTCATCGATGAACGAAAGAGTATCTTTCTGTCCCCAAGCATGGTTTCCAAGTGTGATGAAATCCACACCACTAGCGTATATTTCATCTGCAGTTTGCTTTGTGATACCTTTTCCGTGTGCCGCATTTTCGCCGTTGGCAATGCAAAAGTCAATATCATGCTCGCTTATTAGATCTTTAAGCCAGAGATTTAGTGCCTGACGTCCCGGACGTGCGAATACGTCCCCAATAAAAAGTATTTTCACAGCGTTTACCTTTCTAATTACATGTATTATTTGAATAAATATTGGATTTGATATATAATATTATCACTTTAAAAGGATGGGGTCAAGATTTTGCCTATGAGACAAGTTTGTATAAATCAGGAGAAAAACGATATAATTCAGTTATTTACCACAAGATACACAGGTAATATGAGCCATACAAGGGAAGAAAACAAACAGAATGTTGATAAAAGATTTGAAATGATAGCCAATACATTCAACATGAGTGTTGACAGAATGGTTTTACTTAATCAGACACATGGGACAGATATTTTTGTTGCTGACGAAAGCTACATAAGAGGAGAAAAACCTGTTTGCGATGCATCTGTGACAAATGTGCCTGGCATTTGTCTTGTTACCATTCATGCTGACTGTGTTCCTGTATATTTCCATGATAAAAAAACGAAAAGCATCGGGCTTGCCCATTCGGGTTGGAAGGGAACATTGGACGGCATAAGTATACATGTTCTTGATAAAATGAATGAGGTATACGGTACAAAGGCTGAGGATGTGGAAATTGTCATAGGTCCGTGCATTTGCAAAAGTTGTTTTGAAGTTAAAAATGATGTATACTCTCTCTTTGCTGGCAAATATCCAGATTATGCTGATTGCATTACAGAGGGAAATATTGACCTTAAAGGAGTAATTATACGTGGTCTGTTGGATAAGGGAGTCAGAGAGGAGAATATAATTGATATGGACATATGTACATGTCATAATGAAGATTTGTTCTTTTCTCACCGAAGAGGCACTAAAAGAAACAAATCTGGCGAAGGCGCAATGGCTGCGCTTGCCTGTTTGAAAGGATAGATTATGAAAAGGGTTTTAGTCTCAGTTGTCGTTATGGTTATGCTTTTTTTAGCGGGCTGCGGAGATTCAAATGATGTTAATACAACGCCCCAACCAACGATGAATATTAATGAACCGATGCCGACTCCTGTAGGAGAATTAAAGGTAAAACCTGTCAGCGGTGGCACTGTGACATTGGGAGTTTCGAAGTTTCGAACCCTTAATCCTCTGGTAGCTGACAATGAGGATATGAAGCACTATTTAAATCTTGTTTACGATCCTCTTTTCAAACTTGACTTTCAGCAGAATGTTCTTCCTTGTCTTGCTGTCAGTGCAAAGACACAGGACAAGGGCATGTCATGGGAGATAAGTTTAAGGAAGGATGTTGTATGGCATGATGACAAGGCTTTTTCAGCTGCTGACTGCATTCATACAATTAATTTTCTTATGAAAAACGACAGCCTTTACAGTGCAAATGTGGCTAATATTGAAGAATGCACGCTTATAGATGAATATACTTTCAGCATAAAGCTCAGGAAACCTGATATGTATGTTGCGGGAAAACTTACATTCCCGATTGTATCCGCAACTGCAACAGGAATTGATAAGAATGCTGTAGGCACTTCCATGTACAGACATATTATTACGGAAGATAACAAGATGGTGCTTGTGGCAAATGACAAGTATTGGGGTAAAATACCATATATTGAAACTGTGGAAATCCACTTTTTTGACAATGAAAGGCTTAAATATGAGTCAAACTGTGATTTGTTGTTGTTGACAGGTTCCAATGTCACAAGGTATATGAACAAGGCAGGATACATATCCTACAAATATACTGGAAGGAATTATGTATGTCTTGTTCCAAATTTAAGAACCAACAATGTGGCAATGGATGTGAATATTAGAAAAGCTCTTATGCACATTATTGACTTTGAGAGGGTAATTAATGCAAGCGTGTCGGGTAACGGCATAAAGGCTGCATGGCCGGTCATGCCTGGCACAAGATATACAAAGGAATCTTCCCACATGTATGAGAGGGATTTGAACAAAGCTGTGGAATACCTTGAAAGGGCCGGTTATCGAAAGCTGGATGACGGGTACTGGTATAAAGCGAGCGATACTCAAAGAAGATATCCACTGACGATTCCTGTCAATGTTTTGTCTGTTGACACGGAGATGCGTCTATGTGCGGAAAACATAAAAAAACAGGTCGAGGAAATTGGTATAATATTTTCAATTAACTATCAGACCGAGGCGGACTTTGAGACAGCTTTAACGAGCAACAATTTTTCATGTGCGCTCTTAAGTTTCTATATCGGATCCTGGCCAGATATTGAACCCTTGTTTGCAACGGAGGGAGTCATGAATCTTAGTGGATATACGAATGAAGAACTTGACGGTCTTTTGGCAGGTTTGTTTGAAAAGGACTCCATCCTGGATGATATGACCAGGATAAAGGGTATATTGGATGATGATCTTCCTATAATGGGTCTTTATATATCCCAGGAAGCAATAGTGATTTCAGAAAAGATATACGGCAAGGATGCAGAGTACAACTTCTGGAGTCTGTTGGACAATTTTGGAAACCTGCATATGTTTACTGAAGGGATTATAGAGGAATGAATAAGTGGAGGAATGAGATGTTTTTTGTAGTTAGCATTCTGCTGATAATAGCGGATCAGATTTTCAAAATAATAGTTTCATCAAGGATACCATATGGTAGCGGTATTGAAGTGATTCCAGGTTTTTTTGAACTGGTTTATTGGAAAAACACAGGGGCTGCCTGGGGAATATTTTCAGATGGAACTTTCTATCTTACGATAATATCCGCTGTTGCGTCTCTTGTAATTATTGCTTTGATACCTAAGGCTAGATCGTTGTTTTTAAAAACATCATTGTCTTTGATTCTTGCTGGAGCAGTAGGGAATCTGATTGACCGTGTAAGACTTGGCTATGTGGTAGATTTCTTGTCATTTGACATATTCGGATACGATTTTCCAGTATTCAATTTAGCAGATATGTGCATCGTAATTGGATGTATTTTGATGATTATCTATGTATTATTCATACATAAGGAAAATCAGCCTTTGTTTAACAATTTTGTGTTTATTCAGAAGTTGAAGGTAAGAAGCAAAAAATCATCAGAAGAGGAAGATGCCGGTGTACAATGATGACATGGAGGATATGGAATATATTGAAGCGGTAGTAAGTGCTGAATATCAGGGCGAAAGACTGGATGTTTTTCTAACCGAGTATTTGGCAGACTATTTTGATGCCATCAGTAGAAGCTATGTACAGAAACTCATAAAAGATGGGCTTGTAACAAGAAAGGGAAAAGTTGTCAAGGCAAACGAAAAGGTCAAGGAAAATGACCTTTTCGATGTTCAATTCAAGGAGCCTGCGGAGCTGGAGGCAAAACCTGAGAACATACCCGTTGAAATAGTTTATGAAGATGAAGATATTGTGGTGGTTAACAAGGAGAGGGGAATGGTGGTACATCCTGCGGCTGGCAACCATTCAGGAACCTTGGTTAATGCTCTTTTGTATCACTGCAAGGATCTGTCGGATATTGGAGGTACCATAAGACCGGGTATTGTGCACAGGCTTGACAAGGATACCACTGGTCTCATGGTGGTGGCCAAGAACAATATGTCCCATTTGTTTTTGTCGAGTGAAATAAAGGAGAGACGGGTTACAAGAAAATACATGGCTCTGGTGGAGGGACAGGTTATGGAAAACAAAGGCCATATAGATGCGCCAATTGGAAGACACAAGACTGATAGAAAGAAAATGGCGGTTGATGTCAGGAATGGCAAGGAGGCAAGAACTTATTATACTGTAATAGAAAGGTATAATGAGTTTACACTGCTGGAGTGTACATTGGAAACAGGCAGAACCCACCAGATAAGAGTGCATCTTTCATATATTGGGTATCCGGTTGTAGGAGATCCCGTGTATGGCAGAAAGGACACAAGAGGAATGCCTGGACAGCTCCTGCATGCATACAATTTGGAGTTTGTACATCCGAGGACGAAGGAGTTCATGAGCTTTAAAAGCGATATGCCGAAGGAGTTTTACGAGCTTTTGAATAAATTTGACTGATAAATTTTATTATGATAAAATTTATTATATGGATATACATTCTAAAAGAGATATTGGCAGGGAATATATATCCAAACTGGAGCTTCTTGGAACCATGCATATTACCAGCAGTCAGTTATACAGCTGGAAAAGAAAAGGACTTATACCCAAGGAGTGGTTCGTGAAAAAGGTGACCCGGACTGGGCAAATAACTGTTTTCCCCCGGAAATTGATTGTAACCAGGATAAGGGACATACTTAGGTACAAGGAGAAATACAGTTTGGATAAAGTGGAGAAGCTAATATCCCCCGAAACAACAAACAGAAGGTTTTCCTTGGGTGAGATCTTACGAATAAAGGAAATAAATCCTGATATATTGGATGAAAACAAGACAAATTTTACATATACCGAGATTTTGGTTTTGATTGTATTAACAGATTTTCAAAAAAAGATAAAAGCAACCGGCATTGTTGTCTCAGAATTGATTGACATTCTTTTTGATGTTGAGATAAGGGTTGAGACTGATACGGTTGTTATTGCAGAATACAAAGGTGAATATTTTTCAATAATAACCGTGGATGACAATGTGTACATCCCTGATTCTGGTTGCAGAATTGTATGTAGATACAACATGTGTGAAGTTTCGGAAGAATTCAAGAAAAAGTATGAAAGTATGCTTGTAGTAGATAGGGAAGAAATGGTAAGAAAATGTATTGAGACAATTACAAAAGAAATAGGAGGTGTATAAATGCCTTATTTTTTCATTGACTACTGGTATGTAGTGCTGGTGCTTCCTGTTTTGGTGGCATCAATGATAATACAAGTAAAACTGCAGTCCACATACAACCGCTATTCGCAGGTAAGAAGCAGAAGTGGGTATACAGGAGCACAAATAGCTGAAAAGGTTCTGAGGGAAAACGGCATATATGATGTAAGGGTGGAACACGTAAGAGGAAATCTGACAGACCATTATAGTCCTAAGGAGAATGTAATTAGGCTGTCGGATGGTGTATACAACAGTACAAGTGTAGCTGCTCTGGGAATTGCCTGTCATGAGGTAGGTCATGCTATTCAGTATCATCGAAATTATGCGCCAATTATGGTACGCAATGCGTTTGTTCCTGTTGCAAACATCGGTTCAATGATTTCCTGGCCTCTGGTTCTTATAGGGTTGGTTATGGGATTTGGACAACTTGTTACCATTGGAATTGTTTTGTTTGCAAGTGTTGCTTTGTTCCAGTTGATCACACTTCCTGTTGAGTTGAATGCTTCCAGAAGGGCCATACAGGCGCTCGACAGAGGTATTCTTGACCAGGCTGAACTTAACGGGACTAAAAGGGTTTTATGGGCTGCTGCCATGACGTATGTTGCCGCATTGGCGCTTTCAATCGCACAGCTTTTGAGACTGCTTCTTTTGACAAGAGGCCGCAGGGATTAGATTTTGAATAAGGATAAAGGCAGGCTGGATTAAACAATCCAGCTTGTTTTTTTTGGAATCCTCCACTTGACACACATTTAAGTTTACATTATTATATTCTAAATTGCTTGCAAGCAGTTGCTTGAAAGCAATTCATGCTAAATAGCCATTTACATGGCATTTCTTATTACAGGAGGCTATCTGAATGACAACTGAAAAACTGCTGATGACACCAGGTCCTACCATGTTGCCGCCTAGCGTTCTTGAAGTAATGCGACGGCAAATTATTCATCATAGGACAAAAGATTTTGAACAAACATTAGATGCATTGCAGCAAGGTTTAAAACATGTTTATGGAACTAAACAAGTTGTAATTACTCTCGCTTCGTCAGGGTCGGGGGCAATGGAGGCTTGTGTATCCAATTTGTTTTCCGTTAACGACAAAGTATTGGCAGTTAGCATAGGGAATTTTGGAGACAGGTTTGCAAAGATAGCACAATGCTTTGGCCTTGATGTCATAAGACTGGATTATGAATGGGGCAAGGCTGCTGTCAAGGAAGATATTAAGGCAATACTTGACAAGGAAAAGGATATCAAAGGTATCCTTATAACTCACAATGAGACTTCAACAGGAGTTTCAAATGATATAAAGGCAATAAGCGAACTTACAAGAGATACTGATATATTATTGTGCGTGGACGCAATCAGCGCTCTTGGAGGTCTTGAAATGCGTTTTGACGAATGGGGTATTGACTGTGTTGTTGCAGGTTCCCAGAAAGCATTAATGGCACCTCCCGGGCTTGGTTTTATTGCGCTAAGTGAAAAGGCATGGAATGCTGCAAAAAGCAGCAATATTCCCAAATTCTATTTTGACTTGAAAAAATACAAAGCTGGAATAGAGGGATTGGGAGCAAATCCTCCATACACTCCAGCCATAACAACAATGATGGCACAAGCCGAGGCACTAAAACTTATAATGGAAGAGGGGCTCGAGAATATATATGAAAGGCATAGAAGGCTAGCCCTTGCAACCCAGAAGGGGGTAAAAGCCCTGGGACTTGAACTTCTGCCTGATGAAAAGGATTCATCGTATATAATTACGGCTGTAAGGGCGCCTGAGGGAATCAATATTAAAAACGTCATAAACAGGATGAACAATGAGTTTGATATAATGATAACAGGCGGCCAGGGCAAGCTGAAGGGTAATATCTTCAGGATAGGCCACTGTGGTTATTGTTCTGGTACGGATATTATTAAGACTTTCTCGGCCCTTGAGATATGCCTGGAGAAGGAAGGATACAAGTTTGAAAGTGGTATGGCAGTTAAGGCAATACAAAATGAACTTAGAGGAGAGAGAATATGAGGATTATTGTAACAGAGAGCATAGCTGAAGAAGGTATACAGTATTTAATAGACAATGGTTTTGATGTTGATGTAAGATTCGGCATTGACAGGGAGGAACTTCTTTCTGTTATTGAAAATTATGATGCAATAATCATTAGAAGTGTAACCAAGATAGATGACGAGCTTTTGGAGAAAGCGAAAAACTTGAAGGTTGTTGGAAGAGCAGGCAATGGCGTTGACAATATAAAGCTTGGCAGCTGTACAAAGAGAGGTATCATTGTTGTAAATACTCCAGAATCAAATATTATGGCTGCTGCGGAACTGGCAGTTGGTCTTGCTTTTGCTGTCTTCAGGAATATTGTGCAGGCGGTATCCGCAGGCAGAAACAATGATTTCAGAAGGGGCAACTTTATAGGCAATGAGCTTGACGGCAAAGTTGCCGGCATCGTCGGTCTTGGACGAATTGGATCCATAGTAGCAAGAAAGCTTTTAGGTTGCAACATGAAGGTTGTTGCCTACGACCCATATATTACTGAAGAGCGCTTCAACAAAATGGGCGTAGTAAGATGCGAGACATTGGAAGATCTTTTAAAACAGTCTGATTTGATAACTATTCATACTCCAAAAACAAATGAAACTTACGGCATGATAGCTGATAAGGAACTTGCCATGTGCAAGGACGGTGTCAGGATTGTCAATGCAGCAAGAGGCGGCATTGTCGATGAAAAGGCCTTGTATGACGCTTTGTTATCCGGAAAAGTGGCTGCAGCTGCTCTTGACGTTTTGGATCCTGAACCAAACTACAACCTTCCACCCGAGAAGCAGACGTATACAAATCCGCTGCTTTCCTTGGACAACTGTATTTGCACGCCACACCTTGGTGCATCCACCCAGGAAGCAAACTTTAACGTAGGAACCGCAGTGGCGGAGCTGGTAGGAAGAGCATTAAAGGGAGAAGTTGTGCCGGCTGTCAACATGCCTCCTTTGAAGGCTGTTGACATGGAGGAAATCAGACCATATATTGATATGGCAATAATGCTCGGCAAGATTTACTACCAGGCGGAGAAAAAACGTGTTAGAAGGATAGAAATCACATACAAAGGTGATTTGGCTGACAAGGATACGGAGATCTTTACTCTGTCGGTAATCAAGGGCTTTTTGCAGCCGATAATTGAAACTCCAGTAAACTACGTTAATGCATACCATCTGCTTGAGTCAATGGGGGTAGAGCTTGTGGTAAGCAAGTCCACAAAGCTTCACAAATACACAAACCTCATAAGTGTGAATTTCGTAACAAGTGACAAGGAGCTCAGTGTGGCAGGAACAGTATTCGCCAAGGAAGAGATAAGGCTTGTTGATTTCTTTGGATACAAACTGGACTTTGAGCCTTCGGAGAATGTTTTGGCAATACACAACAAGGATGTACCCGGTATGATAGGCAAGATTGGAACCATTCTTGGAGAGTCTGGAATCAACATTGCTGCAATGCAGTGGAGCAGGAAAGAGCGTGGCGACAAGGCGGAGGCTTTTGTGAGTGTTGATCAGGAAGTACCTGATAATGTTGTTGATAAAATCAAACAGCTTGAAGGGGTACTTAAAGTATCAAGATTGAGTTTCTAAAATGACAATTGCAAGTATTAGCATATCGGATATAATTACGCAGACGCTGATTCTGTTCTTATTAATAGGTTTGGGATACCTGTTTGCAAAAACAAAATACCTGCCCGAGTCCAGCGGGGTGGTATTGTCCAAACTGGTTATAAAAGTTGCCATGCCCGCCACGATTCTAGTTAAGATGCTTGGGGCGGACTTTACCAGAGAGGATTACATAAACGGAATATACATTTATGTTTTTGCAATCATATTCCTTTTGTTGACGCTTGGCATTTCGTTGTTTGCATCAAGAGTCATGAAGTTGTCAGATAAAACTGAAGGTGTCTATGCAATCCAGGCCATGTTTGGAAACGTGGCGTTCTTTGCACTTCCGCTTTTCCTGGTTTTGTTCGGCGAGGAAGGAGTAATTTATGCCATGTTTTTCAACATGGGAAACGACACCCTTCTTTGGTCCGTAGGCATCTTTATGGTTAACAGACACAAGGAAAGAGATATCAAGAAGAACCTAAAGCACATGATAAACGCCAACACAATAGCCTTTGTTCTCGGAATTCTGCTTATGGTGACAGGTTTAAATCAGGTGCTGCTTGATTCAAAATACTTCTTCAGCGTGTACAGTACCATAGATTATGTGGCAAGCATTACAACTCCAATGTCGATGATATTCATAGGATTCATACTGGCAGGTATAAAGCTGAATGTGGGTGATTTTAAGAAGAAGGTTCCTATTCTTGTTTTGTCTTTTCAGAGACTGTTGTTGGTTCCGTTTTTATCCATGGCGGTGTTTGCACTGCTTGACGGTTTTGGCTTAATATCGGAATCTGTTGTATTGATAACTGTTTTGCAGCTGGCAATGCCTATTGGTACATTAACCGCATCTCTTGCCATGGAATATGAAAGCGATTATTTCTTTGCCACGGAATCGGTATTCATATCAACTTTGTTAAGTATTCTAACCCTTCCATTGATATCAGTATTGCTAAAAATTATATTTTAATAGCAAAACCGGTAATGAAAATATTAATCATTACCGGTTTTCTTGTTGAAATAATTAACAGAACCGATATAATATAGATATAAAGATTTGGGAGGAAGTCATGAAAATTAAAGGTTTTGTCAAAATTCTAATTGTTTTCACAGTCATAACACTTGCTTTATGCATGTTGGTATCCTGTGCTCCCAACAAAAAAACTCAGCAAGATTCGGGAGCTTTTTTCTGGGAAGTGACGGATGGTGATGGCAAGAAGTTGTATCTGTTGGGCTCGATTCATGTTGCTGATGATGATATCTATCCTTTTAGCGATGTGATTGTGAATGCGTTCAATGAAAGCTCTGCATTGGCAGTGGAGGTGGATATTGACGCTCTTGAAAAGGATGTGCAAATGCAAATAGAGGTTTTGCAATATTTCATGTATGACGATGGTTCCACAATAGAAGACCATATTGATGAAGAGCTGTTCGAAAGAGCAAAACAGTATCTTGTGGAACGAGATATGTACAGTGAAACCTACCTGCTTTTGAAACCAATATTCTGGGCTGAGCTGCTAAGCCAGACTGCTGCTGAAAAAACAGGACTCTCTTTTGAAAAGGGTGTTGACATGTATTTCTTGAAAGCGGCAAAGAAGGCCAAGAAGGATATTCTGGAAGTTGAGTCTGCTGTTGATCAGGCAAGTGCCATGGCAACCCTCAGCGACAATCTGCAGGCGTTTTACCTAGAGGATACGCTGAACAATGTCGGCAATCTGGTAAAGGAGACCTTGGATTTGTATGAGCTTTGGAAGGAAGCTGATGTAGAGAAGCTTGAGAAATATGTTTACAACGAGGATAAGAAAAAGGCCTTGTCGGATGAACAGTTGGAGGTATTCAATGAGTTTGAGAAGGTCATGATTGTTGACAGAAACAAACACATGGTTGAGAAAGCTGTAGAATACATAAATAGCGGAAAAACAGTCTTTTATGTAGTTGGTGCAGCTCACATGGTAGGTGATAGCGGACTGGTTAATCAATTGGAGATGAAGGGATACAAGGTAGTCAAAAGATAAATCTGAAAGGGAATTGATTAAAGTAATATGAGAAGAATGAGAATTGTTATTCTAATATCGGTTATACTGACAATAAACTGCATGTTGGTTGTATCCGCAGAGGATCGTCCCATGATTGTTCTTGATAATGAAACTTATGCTGATGTATTTGGGAATGTAAGCCACGTTAGCGAACTGTATTATGAAAATGGTGCTATAAAGGTTACCTTTACACCAGGAGGAAACGACCCTTACATATATTTGCCTTTATCGCTGATGGGCGATATACCTTGTAACGAGTACAAGGTTTTGGCCATAAAGATGAAAGCACCCCAGCCTGGTTCAGGCAACCTTTATTTTGCAACTGACAGGCATAACAGTTTGGATGAGAACAAGAATGTACGTACATCGGAGTACAGAGCGGATGGCAAATGGCAGATAGTAACAGTGGATTTCAGCACCAACGAGTATTATGAAGGCGTAGTTACCCAGTTTAGGTTCGACGTCTATCCGAAAAGTGTGGATGGTGTTTTGGAAATAGAATGGATTGCCATGTTTCGTTCACTGGAGGAGGTAAAGGAAGTAGAAGGTGGCGATGTGGAAGAGCCAGAGGAGACACCTAAATATGCAGGTCCTACAAGGACCCCGGATTATGTGCCTCCAAAGACAAAAACAGATGCAAGAACAAGCGTGTTGATGGTATTGTTCGGTGTTCTTTTTGCCTGTATTGTAGCTGCACTGATAATATCCATATTATACTTGAGAAAGGTGAAAGAGGCGCAATATTAACCATTTGGTCATATTCTAATCTTGACTTTTCAGGCAGGGAAACGGTAATATAGACTTATATTATTAATAAAATATGGTGATCAAATGGATAATTATTGCATGTTTGATAGAATAGTTTTAATAGGTATGCCGTGTTCAGGAAAATCCTCAATTGGCCGTGCCCTTGCAGAATACTACAATTACGAGTTTGTAGATATGGATGATTTGATTGTAGAAAAAGCGGGCATGTCGATTGAGGAGATTTTTGAAAAATTAGGTGAGGATCAGTTCAGGGAGTTTGAGTACCAGGTAAGCTGCGACCTGAGGAATATGAGCAAAATTATAATTGCCACCGGAGGTGGCGTGGTTACAAGACAAGAAAGTATAGAATCAGTAAAAGAAGGCAGTTTTGTGATATTTATCCACAGGGAGTTTCTGCGTCTTGCAACTACCCCAAAGCGTATTCTTGACAAGAGACCGATGCTGAAGAAGACGACTTTTGAAGGTCTTTTGCAGCTTTACAAAACAAGGCTGCCTCTGTATAGAAAGTACGCTGACGTTGAGATATCAAACGATAACAACAGAAGCGATGCAATATCCAAAATTATTAGAATTATACATAGGAAGAGTGTGGGGCTGGAATGAAGATTCTCGTAATAAACGGACCAAATCTGAACATGCTGGGCATTAGGGAAAAGGATGTTTACGGATCCATGACTTATGAAGATTTATGCAATTATATCATGAATGAGGCTGAAAAACTCAATGTGGAGGTGGAGATTTTTCAGTCAAATCATGAAGGTGCAATCATAGATGAGATTCATAAGGCTTACCAGAAATTTGACGGAATCATAATTAATCCAGGTGCGTATACTCATTACAGCTACGCTATTTATGATGCACTAAAAAGTGTTGATATAAAAACGATTGAAGTTCATATCAGCAATATCCATGAGAGGGAAGAGTTCAGAAAAACATCAGTTATTAAAGATGCATGCATTAATCAGATATCGGGATTTGGATTTGCTGGGTATATAATGGCTCTTGAAGAGCTTGTACTTGAAGGTAGGGATTGATTTTATTGGGAAAAGGATTGCGCCCAGATATTTGGGTTTCAGACATATATTCAATTAATCTTGGATATCTAAAGGATATTGGAATAAAGGCATTGTTTTTTGACATTGACAACACACTGATTCAATACTCGGATCATGAGTCCGACGACAGGCTGGATGCATGGCTTGAAAAAGTGTTGGATGAAGGTTTTGGTGTTGGCTTTTTGTCAAATGGAAAGGATGAAAGAATTTTTTCTTTTGCAGAAAAGGTAACTGTGAAAGGAGAAACACTTACCAAACATCCTAATTTTAAAGTTACAGGCAGTGCAAGGAAGCCGCTTTCAAAAGGTTTTAGAAAGCTTGCCGGCAAGTTCAATTTGAAAAAAGATAAGGTTGCTATGGTTGGCGACCAGCTGTTTACAGACATATTAGGTGGAAACTGGTTTGGCTGCTATACCATTTTGGTGGACCCAATAAACAGGGATGACGACCATTGGTTTGTTACCTTTAAGCGTCATTTTGAAAAACCCTTTTTGAAAAAGTTTAAGAAGAGCTGATGACATGACCAGAATAAACGGAGCTACAAAACTGTATGGATTAATTGGACATCCCGTCAAACATTCCTTGTCCCCGTTGATTCAGAATACTCTGAGCATTGTAATGGGGATTAACAGTGTTTATCTTTGCTTTGATGTTTCACCTGAACAGCTTGAGGAAAAAGTGAAAAACCTTATTGGTGTGGGAGTTGAAGGATTCAACGTAACCATGCCTCACAAGGAAGAAGTAATCAAGTATATTGATGAAATGTCAGAAAGTGCTTTGTATGTCGATGCTGTCAATACGGTGTTTGTGGACAAGGGTATTGTCAAAGGATTCAATACGGATTGTGACGGATTTGTACGAAGCCTTAAAGAAAGCTTTGGTTGTGGGGTAAAAGGGGACAGTGTACTAATGCTTGGGGCAGGAGGAGCTGCAAAGGCTATTGCAGTTGGCTTGTTGCAAGACGGCTGTAAAAAGCTGTACATAAAAAACAGGACATTGAAAAGAGCATACGACCTGAAAGAGTCCTTGCCAATTTATGCGGACAGGATTGAAGTTTTGGAAAATGAAAAACATATCCATGAAGATGTTGATGTAATTGTCAACACGACCAGCGTTGGCATGCATGGCGCTTTGGAAGGGAAAAGTCCGCTTCCTGAAAGTTTCAGGTTTAATACAAACCAAAGAGTTGTCGATATTATTTACAGTCCTTCCGAAACACTTCTCTTAAAGCAGGCAAGAGGGAAAGGTGCCAGTACATTGAATGGCTATTCCATGCTGTTCTGGCAGGCGGTCATTGCGTTTGAGATTTGGAATGATGTTAAAGTTGGCAAGAATGAACTTGATAAGATTTTGAAGATATTAAGAGAAAATGGAGTATTGATATGAAAACAAGAATAGAGTTGTTTAGAGAAAAGTTAAGCGAAAAGCAAATAGAATCAGCCCTTGTTACATCGTGGCAGAATGTGTTTTATCTATCTGGTTTTACGGGATTTGGAGATGCATTCATATTTATCACGCAAGAGTCCCAGTACATTTTGACCGATTCCAGATACTTGGTGCAGGCAAAGGAAGAATGTGTAGATTTTGAGATTAAAAACATACCCGTCAGTGATTTTAAAAAGATAGCCGGATTTATTAAAGAGCAGAATGTCAAAACCATTGGATTTGAAGATTATAACATCTCGTATTTGACCTACAAGAAAGTGACAGAACTTTGCGAAAATTGCGAGTTCACAGCAATTGGAGGCATAATTGAGGGACTGAGATGTGTGAAGAGTGTGGAAGAGATTGAGTTGATTCAGAGAGCTTGTGATATTGTAGTTGAAACCTTTAATGACGTGCTTGGGATTATAAAAGAGGGGGTCAGTGAAAAAGAAGTAGCTGCTGAGATTGAGTATGGTATTAGAAAGAGGGGAGCTGAGAAAACCTCGTTTGACACAATAGTGGCATCCGGCTTCAGAGGAGCTCTTCCACATGGTACCGCTTCTGATAAGAAAATAATGAAAGGCGAAGCCATTACAATGGATTTTGGCGCATTCTACAACGGGTACTGCTCCGATATAACTAGAACCGTCTTTTTGGGAGAGCCGGATGAAAAGATGAGGAAGATTTATGACGTTGTGTTGGCTGCCAATATTAAGGCAATAAACTCATTTGAATCCGGCATGACAGGAAGAGACCTGGATCTGATTGCAAGAGAGCATATTGCAGGCGAGGGATATGGGGATGAATTTTCCCATGGACTTGGTCACGGAGTGGGCGTTCAGGTGCATGAAGAACCGAGAATAAACAGATTCGGGGATAAGGAACTTGCCAAGGGCATGATATTCAGTATTGAGCCTGGTATCTACGTGGAAGGCCTTGGAGGAGTTCGGATAGAGGATTTGGTAACGGTGGTGGATGGAAAACTTAAAGTCCTGACAAAGAAAGCCCCGAAAGAGATGATTATATTATAGAAAACCAAAGCTGCCAATAATGGCAGCTTTTCTTAATCTTTTTTGTACAGTATTGTAATATTTCTGTCAACGAATCCAATTCCTACAGCCTGGTAATTCCTTAGCTTGTGTGCAAACTTGCCATTTTTCAAGTAGTTTGATACGTTGTACTCAAAAATCTTTTGAACATCTTCCCATGTCCCATCATGTTTTATACCAAACGGATTGCCTCTTGTGGTGAAAACCTCACAGCAGGCCCAGTCTTCGTCTTCTTCATCAAACTCGTCTGTGGCCACCAGTTCCACGGACCATTCATCGTCTACATTATCATATAAATTGAAATTAACAGCAACAGTACCGCTGGGCAATTTCTTGCGAAGGACGCTGTCCAGCCAATAGTCAAATTCAGTTAATTTGTTTATATACATTTTCTCCTCGCTTTCATATCATAATTCTCACAAATGCAGATTATACCATTAGGAGCAATATATTTCAAGGAGAAATACCTGTTGACAGATAATGACTAGGTTGTATAATTTTCCTTACAGGAGGTGGAATATGGTTCCGGAGTATATAAAACATGCAGGAAAGGTTATTAAAGAAGATGACACCCATACAGAAGTAGAGCTGGTTTGCGAGTGTGGCGAAAAATGTTTTCATGTATTCAAGAATGAGCCCACCGATGAAGAAATCAGCAAAATCGCGCAATGGGAAAAACGATTAAAGGGCTTTAGAAAAATTGAGGGAATGTCGGATGAAGAAGGGAATGTATTTTTAGTAAAACGAAATATATTTGGGAAGATTGTTGACAAGGTAAGAATCAGCGACATGCCCGAGGTGTCTAAAATTAACTTTCTAAAGAGTATATGTGTGTCCTGCGGCAGGGAGTATGTTGTTTTTGACAATAGAATTCATGGATATGATGCCAATTGTGAGAGTGAAACCAAGGACATTTCATATAATGGTTTTGTATTTGCGAAAGTTTCTGATGAAGCCCTGCGGATAGTTGTAAAATATGAAAACAATAGTGAAAGCTATGAGGAGTATGTTGAAAGCTTTGGATATGTAAGCAGGGAAAAGTTCTCCAACATGTTTGGATGGATATATATATATGGTTATAACGAAAAATCAAGGAGACTGATTTTTGAAGAAGAAACGTCATAAGAAAAGGGTGCATTTTGCACCCTTTCAATTAACTAATCATCCAGTTCTTCGTCATCTTCGTCATCGTAATCACCACAGATATCACACATGCAGCACTCATCGTCGTCATACAACTCAAGTTCTATCTCTTCGCCGCATGCTGGGCAGGTGAATACTGTGAAGTCTTCATTTACCTGATCTTCTGAGAATGTAATGATACCTTTGCAGGCAGGACAGACGATTGTATCAATGTCCTCATCATCGTAATCGAAATAATCATCATCTTCGTCATCATCGAACAGGACGCTTTCCAAAAACTCTGTACGATCCTCTAGATCATCAGCGGTTGTTGCAAAGTCATCTTCCAGTTCTTCAACAGTCATTGCAATGTCGTCCAATACCTCTATGATTTCCCTAAGTAGCCTTCCTTCGGAGGTATCACTACTTATATTCATACCATCTGCAAGACCTTTCAGGTAGCTTACTCTTTCCAACAAATAACCCATATCAGCACCTCCACTCTTAATATTATTGTAAAATCCATTCAGTTTTATACTCTTTCAATATAATCGCCGGTACGTGTATCAATCTTGATTACGTCACCATTTTCAATGAAAAGTGGCACTTTGACTTGAGCATTGGTTTCCACGGTAGCGGGTTTTGTTGCTCCTGTAGCAGTGTCGCCCTTGAATCCGGGCTCAGTGCTGATAACTTCAAGTTCCACAAACATCGGAGGTTCAATACCGAAAACATTGCCCTTGTAGGAAAGAATCTTGCATGTGTCGTTTTCTTTGACGAATTTCAAAGCATCGCTTACAGTTTCTTCATCGATAGGCAACTGTTCGTAAGTTTCCATATCCATGAAGTAGTACAATCCATTGTCACTGTACAGATACTGCATGTCCTTTCTCTCTATGTGAGCTCTTGGCATTTTATCGGATGGGTTGAAGGATTTCTCCAGTATGGTTCCTGTTATAACATTCTTTATTTTGGTTCTAACAAAAGCTGCTCCTTTGCCAGGCTTTACATGCTGAAATTCAACAACCTGATAAACCTGTCCATCAAGCTCAAAAGTAATTCCATTTCTAAAATCTCCAGCTGAAATCATATTTGTCCTCCATATATAATGTCAAATTTAAACGGTCTTAGTTATTATACATTAATTTAAATAGCTGTACAAGAGTAAAAAGTATCTTTTTGCCAAAAGAATAAGCACAAGCTTATTGTATCCTGATTTATCATGAATTAATCTGATTTTGCTTTCCCTTGTGCTTGATTATGAATTTCTTCATATTGTCCACTGTCTTTTTGTTTATAAAATGTTCGATTTTCTCAACCTGTTCAAGTTCGCTTTCTGAATTGTTAAGAATACAAAGAAATTCATTAATGACATCATGCCTGTAAAGAAGGTAGTCACCAATCTTTTGGCCTTTTTCTGTAGGAACTATGTATCCATATTTCTCAAATTTGACAAGACCTAATGTTTTTAGGTTGTTGACCATTTTTGAGGCTGAAGATGGTTTGACATGAAGGTTTGCAGCAAGCTCACTTATTCTTACATACTCTTTCGTTACCCTTAGTCTGCAAATCATCTCAAGGTAGTCCTCCATGGAAGACGTAAGTTTTGCTTTGTCGATCATCTGATAACCTTTCAGTGTATAAAATTTCTTATCCAATTTGCATCCTCCTTTACTGTAACAACAAAGGACGTCAATCCATATAATATCTTTGGGAAACAAAGTTTCCTTAAACTAATATATTTAGGAGATGTGGAATATATGAGTAAAATACCGACATTAAACGATTTGAAGCAGGGTCAGAAAGCACGAGTGAATAAAATCATTACAAAAGGTACAATCAGAAGAAGACTACAGGACATGGGATTCATTGAAGGAAGCATGGTAGAATGCCTGCAAAGAAGTCCTTTGGGAGATCCTACTGCGTATCTGATAAAAGGCTGCGTAATTGCTCTCAGGTCAGAAGACTCATCAAGCATACTTGTATCTGAAGTCATTTAAGAGGTGAATTATGAGTCTTGCATGCAGAACATTTGAAACAAGAGTTGGTGAAGAGTTGTTTGGTATAAAAATAGATTATGAAAGGGAATATGTTGTAGCACTGGCCGGAAACCCCAATGTGGGAAAGAGTACATTGTTTAACAATCTCACAGGAATGAAACAGCATACTGGAAACTGGCCGGGGAAGACCGTTGCCAATGCCAGAGGAGTGTGCAGATACAAGGATAAAGAGTATGTAATGGTGGATTTGCCAGGTACATACTCACTTATGGCCCACTCCCAGGAAGAAGAGGTTGCCAGGGATTTTGTGTGTTTTGCAAGACCGGATGCTGTAATTGTCGTTTGCGACGCCACATGTCTGGAAAGAAATTTGAATCTGGTTCTGCAAACCATGGAGATATCAAAAAATGTTGTTGTCTGTGTAAATTTGATGGATGAAGCGAAAAGGAAAAGAATTGGTGTTGATACTTATAAATTGTCTAAGATGCTCAAGGTCCCTGTGGTTGGAATAACTGCACGCAAAAAAAGCACATTGAAAAGTCTTTTGGAAACAATGTCCGTCATTGTAGACAAGGAAGAGAAGACACAAGATTTTATGATAAAGTATCCGGAACCAATAGAAAGGGCAATAGCGGTACTGGAGCCCGTTGTATCAAGGAAAATAGACCATATAGATTCTAGATGGCTGTGTCTTAAACTTCTTGACAATGATGAGTCGATTATGAAGTCCATTGAGAATTTTCTTCCCATCAATCCTTTTGAAGACGGAGAAGTAGCATCAGGGCTTGAGATAGCTTACAAAATACTTGAAGAGAGCAACATTTCCAAAGAAGATTTAAGTGATATTATTGTTTCGAGCATTGTCAGACAGGCAGAAAGAATATCAAAAAGTGTGGTTTTCTACGAGGATGAAAAGTACGTAGAAAGGGATAGAAAAATGGATAGAATCATTACGGGGAAATATTTGGGGTATCCTTTAATGATGGTTCTTCTTTTTGTGGTTTTCTGGATTACCATAAGAGGGGCAAATTATCCGTCTGCAATGCTGGCAAGATTTTTCTTTTTCTTGGAAGAAAGAATAACATATTTTTTTGAATTGGTTAATGCGCCAAATTGGCTACATGGAATTTTGGTGCTTGGAGTATACAGGGTTCTTGCATGGGTCGTGTCTGTTATGCTGCCTCCCATGGCAATATTCTTTCCTCTCTTTACGATTCTAGAGGATTTGGGGTATCTGCCGAGGGTGGCGTTCAACCTGGACAAATACTTCAAGAAAGCATCCTCATGCGGCAAACAGGCTCTTACCATGTGTATGGGATTTGGATGTAATGCGGTTGGTGTAACGGGATGTAGAATAATTGATTCGCCAAGAGAACGTCTGATTGCAATAATTACCAACAATTTCGTACCTTGCAATGGCAGGTTTCCTACACTGATTGCTGTCATAACCATGTTTTTTACAGGGTATTTGACAGGTCTGACCGGGTCTTTGGTCTCGAGTTTAATTCTTACACTGGTTATTGTAATGGGCGTAGTCATGACTTTTTTAATATCTGGTTTATTGTCCAAAACAATTCTGAAAGGAGTTCCTTCTTCTTTCACGCTAGAACTGCCGCCATACAGAAGACCACAGGTTCTGAAAGTGATAGTAAGGTCCATATTCGACAGAACTTTGTTTGTACTGGGAAGAGCGGTTATCGTTGCGGCTCCAGCAGGGGCAATTATTTGGATGATGGCAAATATTCATGTGGGAGGTGAGACTCTTTTAGGAATAAGCGCAGATTTTCTTGACCCGTTTGGCAAGCTTCTAGGACTGGATGGGGTTATAGTTCTGGCATTCATACTAGGATTTCCAGCAAATGAAATAGTTGTTCCGATTATAATTATGGCGTATATGGCCCAGGGAAGTCTGATTGAACTTGGTTCTTTGAGTGAGCTTAAGGAGCTTTTGGTTGCAAACGGATGGACTTTGACAACAGCCATAAGCATGATGCTTTTTACTTTGTTTCACTGGCCTTGTTCCACCACATGTCTTACCATAAGGAAGGAAACAAAGAGCATAAAGTGGACAGTGTTGTCTTTTGCAATACCTACCTTGGTTGGAATTGGTGTTTGTTTCATATTTGCAAGCACTGTCAGATTGCTTGGACTAATTATAAATACTTGATTATTACAGAACTTCCGTCTTGACATATATTGATTGTATATCATGATGCTGGTAATTGTGTTAAATATTGTCACACAAACTTCACAAAATTGGCATGGAATTTGCAATTGAAGTGCATGTAGGGTATACTATTTTTTATTATCAAGATTGGAGGTTTGATAAATGGATTGGAGAAGAGAACTGAGGAATAATGTAACTACGGCTGAGGAAGTTTTTCAATATTTGAATATTGAGGTTTCAAAAAAAGATTTACATAAGTACAATGAAATTATTGATAAGTTTCCCATGTCCGTATCACAGTATTATCTGTCTCTAATTAATCCCGAGGACGAAGATGATGTGATTAGAAGAATGTGTGTGCCCTCTATCAATGAGACCGACTTAAGCGGAAGTTTTGATACGAGCGGTGAAAAGGACAATACGGTTATGACGGGCTTGCAGCACAAATACAGGCAAACCGCACTCGTTTTGTCAACCAACAGGTGCGCCATGTACTGCAGGCATTGTTTTAGAAAAAGGCTTGTTGGTGTTAATGGTGATGAAATAACGAAGGAGTTTGACAACATCATCAACTACATAAGAGAGCATAAGGAAATAAACAATGTACTCATATCCGGTGGAGATGCTTTTTTGAACAACAACAAAAAGATTGAGGAATATTTGGAAGCCCTGTGTGATATTGATCATCTTGATATAATACGCTTCGGAACAAGAACGCCTGTGGTGCTCCCTTCTAGAATTTATGATGATATGGAACTACTTGACATACTGGACAAGTATAGAAGAAAGAAAACAATTTATGTTGTTACTCATTTCAATCATTCGAGGGAGATAACAAAAGAGTCAAAAAGGGCAATAAGATGCCTGCTAGATCGTGGAATTATCATAAAGAATCAAACAGTTCTTTTGAAAGGCATTAATGATGATGGAGAAACTCTTGCAAAACTAACTAACAACCTGACAAGGATTGGTGTTGTCCCATATTATGTTTTCCAATGCCGACCAGTAAAAGGTGTGAAGAATCAGTTTCAAGTGCCATTGTTGAAGGCGGAAAGAATAATAAAGGAAGCAAGGAAAAAGCTTAACGGACAGGGCAAATGCTTCAGGTTTATCATGTCTACCGAAAGAGGAAAAATAGAGGTTATGGGATTGTTGAAAGAAAATAAAATGCTTTTTAAATTCCATCAGGCGAAATCCCCTGAAGATGAGAACAGGATTTTTGTAAAGGATATCAAGGAAGATCAGTGTTGGATTGATGTTTTTGATTCATAGGAGGTGCTTTTTGCACCTCCTCTTTTCTTTGTGTTATGTTTCTGCTATCATAATTTCCAATTGGTATGAGAATAATATATTGAAATATAGATATCAAACGGGGTGAAGGAATGGACAGAAATGTATTTAACGTAAAAAGGTATTTTGAAACAGGTGGAAAAAGATACAACTACTACAGTTTAAAAGCCCTTGAAGAGAATAAAAACATAAATGTGAAAAGGCTGCCGTATTCAATAAGGGTGTTGCTGGAATCCGTATTGAGACAGTATGACGGTTGGTCCATCAATGAAGAACATGTCTTAAACCTTGTAAATTGGAATACCGACAAGTTTGATGAAAGAATTGATGTTCCATTCAAGCCTGCGAGAGTGCTGTTGCAGGATTTCACAGGAGTTCCTGCAATGGTGGATTTTGCATCCATGAGAAAGGCGATAGCGGACATTGGAGGTGATCCGAAGTGTATAAATCCAAACAGGAAGGCGGATTTGGTAATCGACCATTCTGTGCAGGTGGACAAGTATGCGTCTGGTGATGCGCTTAGTTTTAACATGGATATAGAGTTTGAAAGGAACGAAGAAAGATACAGATTTTTAAGTTGGGCACAGAAAGCTTTTTCAAATTTCAGAGTGGTTCCTCCAGCTACAGGCATTGTGCATCAGGTAAATCTTGAGTATCTTGCCCAAGTTGTTTTTGTGGATGAGGACGAAGACGAAATTCTTGCTTACCCTGATACGCTTGTAGGTACTGACTCCCATACAACCATGATAAACGGCCTTGGCATCCTGGGTTGGGGAGTGGGAGGTATTGAGGCGGAAGCCGGTATGTTGGGCAAAGCTTCATATTTCCCAGTGCCGGATGTGGTGGGTGTAAAACTTGCAGGAAGAATGAAGGAGGGAGCCACTGCAACGGATCTGGCCTTGTTGGTGACGCATGTCTTAAGGAAGCATGGGGTGGTTGGCAAGTTTGTTGAGTATTTTGGAGAGGGAGTGTCAACACTCTCACTCGCAGACAGGGCAACTGTCAGCAACATGGCTCCAGAATACGGAGCTACCTGTGGATTTTTTCCGGTTGATGAGGAAACCTTGAACTATTTGAAACTGACCGGCAGAAAAAAAGAGCATATTGAATTGGTAGAGAGGTACTGTAGGGAGAATCTGATGTTTCGTGATTCGGGTTCGGTGCCTGAATACTCAGAAATTGTAGAAATTGATCTGGGAGAGGTGGAGGCGTGCCTTGCTGGCCCCAAAAGACCCCAGGATATCATACCCTTGTCCCTGATGAAGGAGGAGTTCGATCAATCTATTACAAGGGAAAAAGGTTATCGTGGTTTTGGTTTGTCAGAGAATATTGTTATGGATGGTGATAGAGCAAGTATAAAGAATGGTTCGGTGGTGATTGCCGCAATTACAAGCTGTACAAACACATCAAATCCGTTTGTTTTGATTGGTGCGGGATTACTTGCGAAGAAGGCCTGCGAGCTTGGTCTTGAGGTTCCTCCGCATGTTAAGACGTCCCTTGCACCAGGATCGAAGGTTGTTACCGCATATTTGAGACAGTCCGGCCTTTTGGAGTATCTGGAAAGACTGGGATTTGGAGTTGTGGGATACGGATGCACCACATGCATAGGCAACTCAGGTCCATTGAGAAGGGAAGTTGAAGATGCCATTAAGGAAAATGATTTGCTGGTTGCATCTGTTTTGTCTGGGAACAGAAATTTTGAAGGAAGAATCCATCCTCTTGTAAAGGCAAATTATCTGGCATCGCCACCTTTGGTTGTGGCTTATGCCCTGGCAGGGAGCATGACTGTGGATTTGTACAAAGAACCTTTGGGTAGAGATAAAAATGGCCAGGATGTGTACCTTAAAGACATCTGGCCGACGAATAGGGAAATAGAGGAGATAATTCAGAAGGTAGTAGCCAGTGACTTGTTTGCCAAAGAATATGAGGATGTGTATGAAGGAAACAAACGCTGGAATGAAATTGCGGATGATAGTGGGGAGTTGTATGGTTTTGATGAAGAATCCACATATATTCAGAATCCTCCGTTTTTTGAAGGATTGAAACTGGAAGTTGAGAAAATCAAACCGTTAGAGAACTTAAGAGTTGTTGGTATGTTTGGTGATTATGTTACCACAGACCACATATCACCCGCGGGTTCAATTAGCGAAGACAGTCCAGCCGGAAAGTATTTGTTGGAAAAAGGGGTAAAAAAGGAATCCTTCAACTCATATGGCTCCAGGAGAGGAAACCATGAAGTTATGATGCGGGGAACCCTTGCAAACATACGTTTAAACAACAAGCTGGCTGGAGGAAAGGAAGGAGGATTCACAAGGTATTTTCCAACAGGAGAAGTGACGAGCATCTATAATGCATGCATGAGATACAAACAGGAGGGTGTGGGTCTGGTTGTAATTGCTGGAGAGGGATATGGCATGGGTTCGTCAAGAGACTGGGCTGCCAAAGGTGTAGCTTTGCTTGGGGTAAAGGCGGTAATAGCAAAGAGTTATGAAAGAATACACCGTTCTAATCTTGCTTTGATGGGAGTTCTGCCTCTTCAGTTCAGGGAGGGCGAAAGTGCAGAAAGTCTTGAACTTACCGGAGAAGAGGTATTTACAATCCATGTTGATGATCACATAAAACCAAGAAGTTTAGTAAAAGTTACAGCCTGTGACAAGGATGGTAATGAAAAGGAGTTTGAGGTTTTAGTTAGATTCGATTCGGAAGTGGAGATTGATTACTATCGCCATGGAGGCATACTTTCAATGGTGCTGAGGGAAAAGTTAAACGGATAAAAGAGGGGGCTTGAAAACTCCTCTTTTATATGGTAAATTTTTTAAAAGCTAATATTCATAGATTATTAATGTTTATTTTATATAATTCCCTTTATCCTGAATAAACAGGGAGTCAAACTAGAAACAAGGTGATGTATAAATGGATTTAGCGTTTAAAGACAGATTTGCTGATACGGCGTTAAGTTTGAAAAAATCTGAAAATTACTGCATTTACATAGTATTAAGCCATTCGAGTTCCGTAATCAGCAAAGCGATTTACCTCTATACAAGAGATGAGTATACGCATGCATCCATATCAATAGATAGAAATTTGGAAGCCCTATATGGCTTTGGCAGGAAGTGGCCCCGTTTTCCTTTTATAGGCTGTCTGAGAAGAGAGCTCATGGATCAAGGGTTTTATTCGTTATGTAAAACTGTTCCAGGCCTGATACTTAAATTTGATGTAACGGAAGAACAGTACAGACGAATAAAAAGGCTGTTGAGCTTTTATGTAAAGAATAAAGATTTATTTAAATACAATTTCCTTGGCTTCATTGGGTACATGTTTAAAACAGAGATTAGAAGCAAAAGAAGATTTACATGCTCCGAGTTTGTAGCACATCTTTTGCAGAGTGCCCAGGTTGTAAAGTTTGACAAACCTTTAAACCTCATTAGACCTCAAACATTTACCGAACTAGGTGGACAGATTGTATATAAAGGGGATCTGAAAAGTTTTTTCAAAAATCTTGAAAAGAACAACAGTCTGATTGTTTGATTAACTCTTTTTGCAAAGCAAAAAGTTGTCATCAATAACTTTTTTTCTTTGTTTCCAATCGGGCATGTATTTTACAAGCAGGGAGTAAAATTCCTGCTTGTGGTTTTGATGAACCAGATGTGCAAGTTCGTGCATAATTACATATTCGATACATTCATATGGAAGGCTTAGGAGGTATGAGTTAAGGTTTACCTTGTTAAGCCTTTTATTGCAGCTTCCCCATCTGGTGTACATTTTTTTGACACTGATGGAAGGTGTGTCTAAACACATATCGTTGAAGAATCTGCTTTGCTTGTTTATAATATCCGAAAAGGTTTTTTCGGCAAGGTTTTTCCACCATTTATCAAAAGTATTTTTCACTTTGCTTTCGTCTTCCACATAGACAATCATAGAATCATCTTCCAGCAATACTTTGGGTTTTCCTTGTCTTGTATCTATAGTTTTTCTATCTCCAAAGAGATATATGTAACTGCCGGAGGACAGGGACTCGTTTCCGAGGATAATGGATTTTTCAAGTTTTTTAATTCTTTGTGCAATCCAGGGTTTTGCATTGTCAAGAACTCTGTTTATTTCAAAAGTTTTTGCACCAAGAGGACATGTTATCCTAACATTCATGTCAGGAGTAACACTCAGAAGGTACCTGCTTGTCCTTTTGTACTCAATGTCAATATCTACGTCCCTGCCTATACTGTCTATATACAATCTCACTTAACAAACACCCTCACAAATTGTTCTACAAGAATATATCATACATAAGAAGAAACAACAACCTTAAAACTGAGACAGAATACCTTGAGTCATGTAATCGGCCATGGAAAGAGCCTGCTTTTCCATTTCATCAAGAAAGAAAACCTTTTCCTTTTGGTTTTCTGAAAGGGTTAGTTCAACCATTCTTTCCACCATTTTCAAATGCTCAAACAGCATGTTCTTCCATTCGTCCCGCCTCCAGTACTGGTTTATCTCAGACAAGAATCTGGCAATGTCTTCTGCATTCTGGTACCATTGTCTTTTCAGTCTGTCCGCCTCCCTTGGATTGCCTGACAGAATAGCACTCAACATGTCTGCAGCCAGAACCAGGTGTTCTCTCAAAAGAGTTGCAAACAGATTCGAGACGTATCTTGAATAATACGGTACTAGTTCTCTTTCAAAGTCTTCCGGGTTTTGCAGAAGCCTTTGTCTTGCATATTTTGCATCAGGAAGATTCTGGACCATGCTGTTTATGAAATTGTATGTCCAGAATATGTGGTGTTCCCATAGGTTTCTCATTGCATTGTGTACTTTTATCCTTCGCTGGCATTTTCTACACATTGTTTGACCGTTCATACAAATCTCTCCTAAAACTAATATCAATACAGAATATGTTTTTGACATGTTTGAAGTGAAAAACATATGGACAACTTGGAAGCCGTGAAGTAGAATATAGGAAAAATGAAAGGAGCAAGACATGAGGTTTCATCATATCGGTATAACTACAAGGGATATTGAAAAATCAATAGAATTTTATAAAGTGTTGGGATTCAAAGAGTCAAAGACGTGGGGAGAGGGCAAGAAGCGAGTTGTGATGCTGGAAAGCGACGAAGGCGCTATTGTTGAACTTTTCGCAGATGGAGAGGATTTGCTCCCTGAAGGTGCTTTCAGGCATCTGGCACTTAAAGTGGACAATACAAGGGAGTTGTTTGAAAAGATAAAAGTTCATGGTGCTGAGATTGTTTCAGAACCAAGGGATATGGATCTTCCTTCAAATCCTCCTGTTCCTGTTACTCTTGCGTTTTTTAAAGGTCCGGACGGAGAGATAATTGAACTGTTTCAAGAAAGATAAAAAGAGGCTCGAATGCCTCTTTATTTATCTATTCACATAAACGGTTATGTCTTCGGTAACTGCATCCTCATAATTGATCGTAAAATATATTTACAAGAGTCACGCTCAATTTTTCATCAGAATCTAAAAACTTATATATGTATTTGGGGAACTCTTCTTTTTTGCTATATGTATATATCTTCCGGGTTTGTCAAATCAAATCCATATGGGTCGTGCTTTGACAAGAATCTGTAGTATGCGGTGTTGTCTTTTAAAAAAACGACTCGCCTGAATAATGTTCTTTTCTTTGAATTATCCACCATAACTCCTCCATTAAAAAGATATAGGCTAAGTATATCTGTGATTGTGTCCTCAAGCAGGGATGGTAAAAAAGCACGTTTTGAAACGGAAGGTGAAATAATGATTTATAACGGCAAGGAGGTCGTTGATTATTAGTACAAGGATACATCTTCAAAAGGCTGCAAAAAGGTAGTATACAATAAGGATAACCAAATTTACTACATAAACAATTACGGAACCTATGCTATTACGACAATTCTGGAATGGTATGAAATCAACAAGGGTTGACAGTCATGTGGTGTAATATGAATATTTGAATAAAAAGACCTTCGCATATAGTGATACAATAGAAAAGAAATATGTTTGACAAAAACAGCCACTTTTTGTATAATTAATCGAAACAAAAAAAGGCGATGAAGGAGCCTGGCGTCGGTGATGACCCAATAGAGAGCTGATGGTTGGTGGAAATCAGCGGAAATCTCACTGAATGCACATCCCTCCCGAGCTGATACGCTGAACGATGTCTGTCTATTAGGCGTTTTCCGGATGGCACCGTTACATGCCAGGATTTGATTGAATCTGCATTTTGAGTGGTTGCGGTAGGTAAACACAACCTCCGTCTCAAATGAGACGGGGTTTTTTTGCATAATGGAGGATGTGTTTTGAAGGGAATTAAAAGAATTGACATTGCAAAAAGCATGAAATATAATTGAAAGAACATGCAAGTGTGGCATGTGTTTTTGTGTTTTAATCATATGTATGGCAATTACAGGCAATAATTTATATAAACATTAATGGAGGGAAGAAAATGGATTACAGCAAAATGCTAAATTTGCCCAAGACTGATTTTCCAATGAGAGCAAATTTGCCTCAAAGGGAACCGGAATATTTGAAGAAATGGGAAGAGGACAAGATATATGAAAAATTAATAGAAAGAGACAGGAACAACAAGAAGTTTGTTCTTCATGACGGCCCTCCTTATGCAAATGGAGATATTCACCTGGGTACGGCACTAAATAAAATATTGAAGGACATTGTTGTCAAATACTACAGCATGAAGGGATACTACTCACCATACATGCCGGGATGGGACACTCATGGACTTCCTACAGAGCAGAGAGCAATCAAGGAACTTAATCTGAGAAGGGAAGAAGTGGGACCTGTAGTGTTTAGAAACGCATGCAGGGATTTTGCCTTGAAATATCTGGAAAGACAGAGGGAATCTTTCAAACGCCTAGGTGTAAGAGGAGACTGGGACAATCCATACATTACTCTTACCAATGATTTTGAAGCTCGCCAGATAAAGGTATTTGGCACAATGGCGACAAAAGGATATATTTACAAGGGGCTTAGACCGGTTTACTGGTGCCCTGATTGTGAGACTGCTCTTGCGGAAGCAGAGATTGAGTATCAGGAAGACTCGACAAGCTCAATCTTTGTAAAATTCAAGGTATCTGATGACAAGGGAAAGCTTGTTCCGTTTACCGGAAATCTTGACAAGACATATATTGTAATTTGGACGACCACTGCATGGACCCTGCCTGGAAATCTGGCAATTTCTCTGAATCCTGATTATGTATATGCAGTAGTTAATGCAAATGGAGAATACTACCTGCTTGCCAAGGAACTGGTAGAAGACGTGATGGAGAACTGTGAGATAGAAGAGTATGAAATCGTAGGAGAGGTAAAGGGAGAGGAACTAGATCTTGTTGAATGCGAGCATCCTTTCCTTGACAGAAAATCCATAGTTGTGCTCGGCGATCATGTTACTCTTGAAGCAGGTACTGGTTGCGTTCATACAGCTCCTGGTTTTGGACACGAAGACTTTGAGGTATGCAAAAAGTATAATATAGAGACAATAGTTCCTGTGAATGAAAAGGGAATGCAGACTGAAGATGCAGGACCTTTTGCAGGCATGTTCTATGAAAAATCCAACAAACATATTATAGAGCACTTGAGAGAGAGTGGACATCTACTCAAGGATACAAAGATTATGCACCAATATCCACACTGTTGGAGATGCAAGGATCCCATTATCTTTAGAGCAACCGAGCAGTGGTTTGTTTCAATTGACGCATTCAGAGACGATGCGCTTGAGGCAATCAAGGGAGTAAGATGGATTCCTGGATGGGGAGAAGAAAGAATCAGCAAGATGGTGCAGGACAGAAGTGACTGGTGCATATCACGTCAGCGTATTTGGGGCGTGCCAATTCCCATATTCTACTGCAAAAAGTGCGGAAAAGAGCTCATCAACGAGGATACTATTGAGAATATAAGCAAAGTATTTAATGAACGAGGTTCAAACAGCTGGTTTGAGCTTTCTGAAAAAGAGCTTATGGGCAAGGAATATGTCTGCGAGTGCGGCAGTACTGAATGGGAAAAGGAAACAGACATCATGGACGTCTGGTTTGATTCAGGCTCGACCCATTATGCCGTTGTAGACAACAGACCTGAACTTGGTGGAACTCCTGTAGAGATGTATCTGGAAGGTTCCGATCAGCACAGAGGATGGTTCCAGTCTTCATTGCTAACAAGTGTTGCAATGGGCAAAGGCGCTCCATACAAGGAGGTTCTTACTCACGGTTATGTTGTTGACGGACATGGAAAGAAGATGTCAAAGTCTCTTGGCAATGTAATTGAGCCTCATACGGTAATCAAGAAATATGGTGCCGATATTTTGAGATTGTGGGTTGCATCTTCGGATTACAAGGTTGACATTAGGGTGTCCGAAGACATCTTCAAACAGCTTTCCGAAGTGTACAGAAAGATTAGAAATACAGCAAGATTCATTCTTGGTAATATTAACGACTTTGATCCGAACAAGGATATGGTTGCGTATGAAGACATGATTGAGATTGACAGATGGGCGCTTTTGAAGCTTTACAATCTCCTTCACAAGGTTAACGAGTCTTTTGACGAGTACGAGTTCCATGCGCTGTTTCATCAGATTCACAACTTCTGCGTGGTTGACATGAGTAACTTCTACCTTGACATCATCAAGGATAGATTGTATACATCAAGACCAGAAAGCAGCCAGAGAAGAAGTGCACAAAGTGCGATGTTCATCATACTCGACACTCTTGTACGCATACTGACTCCGGTACTTGCCTTTACAAGTGAAGAGATTTGGCAGCACATGCCACATAAGGAAGGCGACGAAACCTTGAGCATACAATTAAACTACTGGCCTGAACTTACTGAAAGATACAAGGATAATACTTTGGAAGAGAAATGGGATAAACTTATTGATATTAAGTACGATGTGGCAAAGGTGTTGGAACTTGCACGTAATGAAAAGAAAATAGGTCACTCATTGGATGCAAGGGTTGTGGTTTATGCCGATGGTGAGGAGTTTTCATTTATAAAAGAGAACGAGGACCTTCTAAACACTGTATGCATAACCAGTGCATTTGAGGTTCGTAAATTGGGAGAAGCGCCGGAAAACGCAGCTGATTCAGAGTATTTTGAGAACATAAAACTCATCGTCGAGGATGCTCCCGGTCATAAATGCGAAAGATGCTGGATGTATTCAGAAACTGTTGGTTCCGTGGAAGAACATCCGAGCATTTGCTTAAGATGCTACAGCAACATTAAATAGCTATAAAAGAGATCGAAAGAAATTTCGGTCTCTTTTGGTTTCATTTGCATTTTGAGTTTACTGCATTCAATATGTCTGCAATGAAGTCGGAGATATAGGGGAGGTTTTGTCTAACCACCCACTGAAGTATGAGTATGATAATTGCGGAAATGATGGAGAATCCTATGGCTCCTCCAAGGCCTCTGGCAAGACCGCTCAGAAAGTTTGACCACAGGAGCTTGTATGGATTTTCCTTGTAATAGATGTAGTCAAGAAATTTGATGCGCTCCATTCTAAGGTTTAGCATGCGCAGTTGTTTTTGTATTTTATTGAATCTTTTTCTATTACCGAACATGTTACCTCCGCAACTTGAATATATTTTATTTTAACCTTGAAAAGTTTAAATATTCAAAAGGATGTATAGTTCTAATATTTATGATATAATTGAGCGGATAAAATTAGGTTTGGGGGATAAACTTGTATCTAAAAAGACTTGAAATCCAAGGATTCAAATCATTCGTAGACAAGACTGTTCTGGAATTTGACAAGGGCATAACCGCCATAGTTGGACCAAACGGCAGTGGAAAGAGCAATATTTCCGACGCTGTCAAATGGGTTCTTGGTGAGCAGAGCCCAAAAACACTTAGGGGCGGCAAGATGGAGGACGTCATATTTGCAGGTACTGAAAATCGGCGTCCCGTTGGTATGGCCGAAGTGTCTTTAATAATGGATAACAGTGACAGAACTTTGAATATAGATTATTCGGAAGTTAAAATAACGAGAAGGTTGTACCGCTCTGGTGAGAGTGAGTATCTTATCAATGGCTCATTGTGCCGTTTGAAGGATATTCAGCTTTTGTTTGCCGATACGGGTATTGGCAAGGATGGCTTTTCCATTATTGGACAAGGCAAGGTGGATGAGATTCTAAACAGCAAGTCCAATGATAGAAGAGGCATTTTTGAAGACGCTTCAGGCATCATGAAGTACAGGATGCGAAAGGAAGAAAGCGAAAGAAAACTTAATAACACCGAGCAGAATCTTGTCAGAATAAATGATATTCTTGGTGAGTTGGAAAGGCAGATTGGGCCTCTTGAAAAGCAGGCAGAGAAGGCCAGGAAATATCTGACCCTTAAATATGAATTAAGGGATATTGAAGTTGGCGACCTTGTGGACACAATCAAGGATTCCAGTGTGAAAATGGAAGAAACGGATAAGAACATATTTATCGTTGAGGACCAGATAAAGCAGACGGAAGAAAAACTGGAGAATGTAAAAAGAGAAAACCAGGAGAAAACAGAAAAGAGCAAAGCCCTTGAAGAGCAGATTTATAGGGAGAGGGAAAAAGGTCATGAGATTGGCAACCTCATTGAAAGAATAAATTCATCAATAAAGATAAATGAAAACAATATAAATACTCTGAAGCAAGCTGTTGAGAAAAATGACATGGAACTTTCCGACCTTTCCAACAGGAACATCAAGCTTCAGAATGATGTTGCAAATGTAGATGAAAGAATTCTCGTTACTGAAGAACAGATAGAAGAAGCAAGGCAGAAAATTAGTGACATGCAGGAGAGATACAATGCGGTAATGTCACTTCTTAGTGATGACAGCAGGGAGGCGGAAAAACTCAAGGATTGGCTTTATGAGTTAAGACTCAGGCTGTCCCAGAAAGATTCTGAAAAGGAATCCTGCAGAAGCAACATTGAAAGGCTTGACAAGCGTAATATAGAAATAAGGGATGAAATTGAGAATGCAAACAAGGAGCATTTGGAAATTGACGACCTTATTAAAAAAGCTGAAGAGGAATACATACAAAGTGCGTCTTTGGCCGAGAGCTTTAAAAAGGAATGGAATGAAAATGCTGACAAGCTCAATGGTATGAAGGTACTTTATGAAAATAAAACAAACAGTCTGTCCGATACTGCTGCGGAGATGAAATCACAGCAGGCAAGACTCAGACTGATGAGTGAAATGCAGGAAAAATACGAGGGCTATGCAAGAAGCGTAAAGGAAATCCTCACTTTCTGCAGGCAGAACGCCTCCTTTGGAAGAGGTATTCATGGTTCTGTTGCGGAAATTATCAATGTGCCGGCAGAGTATGAACTGGCGGTGGAAAGTGCTATTGGCGCAGCATATCAGAATATAGTGACCGATACGGAAGACGAGGCGAAGAAGGCCATAGATTATCTGAAACAGAAAAACTATGGACGAGCAACTTTTCTTCCCATATCAGCTGTTCAGGGAAGAACCATAGATTCCAATACGGAAAGACAGCTTAAAACCATGCCAGGATTTGTTGGTATTGCAGCAAATCTGGTAAGGTACGATGGGAAGTTTGGGAACATCGTTAACAATCTTCTTGGCAGGGTTGTAATTTTCACAGACCTTGACAGCTGTATTAACGCTGCCAGGAGGTTTAAATATTCTTTTGTTTGTGTAACTCTTGGTGGAGATATATTAAGAACCTCCGGTGCGATGACAGGAGGAAGCACAAATAACAATAACAAGACAAATGTTTTTGCCAGAACAAGGGAAATACCTGCTCTGGAAAGGTCTGTCAAACAACTTTCAAGCTCTTTGGATTCCCTAAAACATGAAATAGTTGGTTTGAGGGAGAATATAAACAGGTTGGAAAAAGAACAAAACAGCATTCTTGACAAGATAAGAAAACAGGAAATTCAAACAGAGAGGGCTAAGAACGTCTACAACGCTTTTGTGGAGAAGAAAGGAAACCTTGACAAGAAGGTTGAGGACTTGATGCGGGATGCGGACAGGAATGTAAATGAAATCTCCGTCCTTAAGGAAAGAACTAATGCTATTGATGTGGAGATTGTTGATATAAACAATCAGATTATGGAAAAAAGCAAGGAGCTTGCCCAGTACGAAGAGAAGTCAAAACAAGGTGCTGAAGTTAGAAATGTTCTTACCAACGAGCTTACAAAAGCACAGGTTGAAGAAAATGAAATAAAGAACAGACTGAATAATCTGTTTGACGAAAAGAAAAGGCTATTAAATGAGATTGCTTCAAATGAGGATAAGAAAAACTATTTGAAGCTGCAGATTGATGAAGACAGCAGCAGAATCAAGGAGCTTGTAATAGAGAACGAAGAGTATGCCTCAAGGATCAAGAAGCAGGTACATGACAAGGATGACAATTCTGCACTTTTGGCAAGGCTTACTGTCGAAAAGAGCGAGATTGATGCAAATCTTTCCGGCATGATTGAGAAGATTAGTGAGATAACAGGAGAAATCTCAAATCTTAGAGAAGAGCTTTCCCGCCTCGCATTTAGAAAGACAAAACTTGAGGAGACCAAGGAGAGTTGTTTGAACAGGTTGTGGGACGAGTATGAGCTTACATACACAAAAGCATGTGAGATAAGCAGTTTTTCTGGCAAGGTCAACAAAGAGGCCCGCAGGAAACGAATCAATGAACTCAAGCAGGAGATGAAGGAGCTTGGCAATGTGAATGTCGGCGCAATTGATGAACTGGAAGAGGTTAAGACAAGGTATGAGTTCATGAGCGAGCAGTACAACGACATGCATACAGCCAAGCAGAAGCTTCTTGAAGTGATTGATGAGATGAACAAGGTGATGAAGGAACAGTTTACAAAACAGTTCGATCAGATAAGGCGGAATTTTAATGAAGTGTTCTGCGAGTTGTTCGGAGGAGGAAAAGCGGATATAATATTGACGGATGAGGCTAATGTGCTTGAAAGCGGAATAGAAATAGAAGTACAGCCTCCAGGTAAAAAGCTGCAGAACATGCTGCTCCTGTCTGGTGGAGAAAGGGCGCTTACCGCCATTGCTTTGTTATTTGCCATTCTTAGAATGAGGCCTTCGCCTTTCTGTCTACTTGACGAGATAGAAGCTTCACTGGACGAGGCAAACGTATACAGGTTCGGCAGATTTTTGCTAAGGGGTTCAGACAAAACCCAGTTTATTATGGTGACTCACAGAAAAGGAACCATGGAAATTGCTGAAACCATGTATGGTGTGACCATGGAGGAGAAGGGAATATCCAAGGTAGTATCTATGAAATTAGGGGGAGTAAAATGAGTTTTTTTGACAAGCTGAAGAGTGGGCTTAAAAAAACAAAAGAAAACTTTATGGGAAAAATAGATGCCGTATTGGCGTCTTTTGGAAAAGTTGATGAAGAGCTGTTTGAATCTTTGGAAGATGTTTTAATAAGTTCTGATTTTGGTGTGCCAACGACTGAGAAGATTATGGACAGTCTAAGGCAAAGAGTCAAGGCTGACAGGGTTACTGATTCTGAAGTTGTGAAATCATACCTGAAGGAAGAGATTGCCAAGCTTCTTGAAGGGGACAGTGCCAAAGGTCTTGACCTTGATGCAACTCCTGTTGTCATAACTGTTATTGGTGTTAACGGAGTAGGAAAGACTACATCCATAGGAAAAATGGCAAATTTGTACAAGAACGCGGGTAAAAAGGTTTTGCTTGCTGCAGGAGATACCTTCCGGGCAGCGGCAATTGACCAGCTTGTCATCTGGGCTGAGAGGGCAGATGTCGATATTGTAAAGCAGAAGGAAGGCTCTGACCCGTCAAGCGTTTTGTTTGATGCTTGCCAAGCAGCAAAAGCAAGGAATGTAGATGTACTGATTTGTGATACAGCAGGCAGACTGCATAACAAAAAGAACCTTATGGATGAACTTGCAAAAATGGCAAGAGTTGTTGACAAGGAAATGCCCCATGCAAGAAAAGAGGTATTACTTGTACTGGATTCCACAACAGGACAGAATGCTGTCAACCAGGCAAAGGCTTTCAAGGATGTTGCCAATATTACAGGTATTATTTTGACAAAACTGGATGGTACTTCAAAGGGAGGAATCATAGTTTCCATATGTTCCGATTTGGGTATCCCTGTAAGACTGGTTGGAGTTGGAGAAGGTATAGATGACCTTCAGACATTTAACGCAAAAGATTATGTAAAAGCCCTTTTTGAATGATTTTTTTCTTGACAAATAGATTCTTATACTGTATATTGTAAAGAGTTCAAGCTTTACAGCGTTGAACTGGGCGAGGGAAGGTGGTTGCTTGTGAAAGATATTTATGAGATTAGCATGCTGATTGACCTTTATGGTCAGCTTCTGACACCAAGCCAGCTTAAGTGTCTTGAGCTGCATCACAATCATGATCTCAGCCTAGCAGAGATTGCCGAAGAGATGAAGATAAGCAGGCAGGGAGTGCACGATTTTATTAAACGGGGAAAAGCTGCACTCTATGAGTATGAGGAAAAACTGGGACTTTTGGAGAGGTTTCTGAATGTAAAAAAACAGCTGGAATCAATTCAGTATGACTTTGCATTCTTAAACGACGAGGAACTGGGTGACGACAACCGGAACATACTATCAAGTATTGAGACCAAACTGGTTGGCATTATTACAAGCTTGTAGGTGGTTAAATGGCATTTGAAAGTTTGTCTGAAAAATTGCAAAAGACAATAAAAAAGCTGAGAGGCCAGACAAGGGTCACTGAAAAGGATGTAAAATCCTTTATGCGTGAAATTCGACTGGCACTTCTGGAAGCTGACGTCAATTTCAAAGTTGTCAAGGACTTTATTGCAAATGTGTCTGAAAAGGCCGTTGGACAGGAAGTTATACAAAGTCTTTCACCCGGACAGCAAATTGTAAAGATAATCAATGATGAGCTTACAGAGCTATTAGGTTCAAAAGAATCAAAACTGGACTTCTCAAAAACACCACCGAATGTAATACTTCTTTGTGGACTTCAGGGTTCTGGTAAGACTACAGCCTCGGGAAAGCTTGCACTCCATCTGAAAAAACAGGGCAAAAACCCTCTTTTGGTTGCCTGTGACGTGTACAGACCTGCTGCAGTAAAGCAACTGGAAGTACTGGGTGGACAAATTGGGGTTAATGTTTATCAGGAAGGTACTGATGAAAATCCTGTAAAGATTGCAAAAAATGCGGTCAAACAGGCGCTCAGAGGGCTTAATGATGTAGTAATCATCGACACTGCGGGAAGACTGCAGATAGATGAGGAATTAATGGTGGAATTGGAAAAAATAAAGGAAGCAACAAATCCCTCCGAAATTTTGCTGGTAGTAGATGCAATGACTGGTCAGGATGCTGCGAATGTGGCACAGACATTCAATGATAGACTGGATGTCACCGGCATAATTCTGTCCAAACTTGACAGTGATACCCGTGGCGGTGCTGCCTTGTCAGTAAAAGCTGTAACCGGCAAACCTGTGAAGTTCTCGTCCGTAGGCGAGAAGATGAATGAATTTGAAGTCTTCTATCCGGACAGAATGGCGGACAGAATCCTTGGTATGGGTGACGTGCTTACGTTAATTGACAAGGCCATGGAAGCCATCGACCTTGAGAAGGCCGAAGAGCTGGAAAAGAAGATGCGCAAGCAGCAGTTCACACTGGATGATTTTCTTGATCAGATGCAGCAGGTCAAGAAAATGGGTGGTATAAGCAGTATACTTGGGTTGCTGCCTGGAGTTGCAGGCAAGATAAACGAGGAAGACATTGATGAAAAGAAGCTTGTAAAGACAGAAGCTATTATTCATTCAATGACTTTGAAAGAAAGAAAAGATCCTTCAATACTAAATGCAAGCCGTAGAAAAAGAATAGCCCAGGGTAGCGGCACTACAGTGCAGGATGTTAACCGGGTGATAAAGGATTTTGAGAACATCAAAAGAATGATGAAGATGATGCAAGGTGCAGGTAAGAAAGGTTTTGGCAAAATGCGATTACCTTTTTAACATAACCAATTAATACAAAGGAGGTGCTTGGTGTGGTAAAAATCAGACTTAAAAGAATAGGTGCTAAAAAGGCTCCATATTATAGAGTTGTTGTAGCAGACTCAAGGAATGCCAGAGACGGCAGATTTATCGAGGAAATAGGAACCTACAATCCGCTTGTGGATCCTGCTGAGATCAAGATAGATGTCGAAAGGGCAGACTATTGGATTAAAAATGGTGCACAGATGACTGACACTGTCAAGGCTCTGTACAAGAGAGTAACTGAGAAAACAGCTGAGTAAGAGATTGGAGGATTGCTTTATGAAAGAGCTGCTCGTTTATATCGCCCGTCAATTGGTTGACAATACGGATGCGGTTTCTGTCAATCAGATTGAAACTGAGAAGGCGATTACTCTGCAACTTAGTGTTGCTGAAGAGGATATGGGAAAAGTCATAGGCAAGGATGGCCGCATAGCTAAAGCCATTAGGACTGTTATTAAAGCAGCATCCAGGAATGAAGACAAGCCGGTGTATGTGGACATAGTTTGAGACTATCATTTGGTTATGAGCTGATTAATGGGGGAAGGGTTTGCCGCTCCCTCTTTTGCTATTTGCATGAATATATGTGTAAAGAGGTTGTAAATGGTAGAGCGTTTTGTTATTGGTAAAATTGTCAATGCTCATGGGATACGGGGCGAACTCAAGGTGTTACCTGAAACCGAGGATCCAAACAGATTTAAGAAACTTAAAAAAGTTTGGATCGAGAAGGATAGTGCCTTGAAAGAATATGAATATCAAAGCAGTAGAATTTTGGATAATGTTATTCTGCTTGCATTGAAAGACGTGGATACACGTGACAAGGCTCTGAATCTTAAAGGAGCCTATATTTCCGTTTCCAGGGAGGATGCCATTAAGCTGCCTGAAGGAAGATACTTTATAGCGGACCTTATTGGGTGTACGGTGTATGAGCACACCGGAGAGATACTTGGTAAGGTGAAGGATGTTTTTGAGACTGGCAGCAATGATGTTTACGATGTAGTAAACGATGAAGGCAAATCAATACTTGTACCAGCTCTGGAAAAAGTGGTCAAGTCCATTGATGTTGAGAATAGAAAAATCATTGTAGAGCTATTACCGGGATTAAAGGAAATTTACTATGAGAATTGACTTTTTAACTTTGTTCCCCAATGTTATAAAAGCATGCTTTGATGAAAGCATAATTGGCAGGGCTATTGATAAAGGGCTGCTTGATTTCAGATACTATCAGATAAGGAACTACAGCAAGGACAAGCACAGGAAAGTGGATGATTATCCTTACGGTGGAGGTCCCGGTCTTGTCATGTCCTATCAGCCCATATACGATGCTTTTATGGATATAAAGGATAACTCGGATGACAGACCCTGGTGCATATACATGTCACCTCAGGGCCAGGTTCTGACACAGAAAAAGGCCATGGAACTGAGTAGAAGATCTCATCTTGTGATTCTTTGCGGACACTATGAAGGGGTTGACGAAAGGGTTCTTGAAGACATTGTGGATGAAGAGATTTCGATTGGAGATTATGTATTAACAGGTGGCGAGATACCTGCCATGGTACTTGCAGATTGTATTGGAAGACTTGTTCCGGGCGTTTTGTCTTCTGAGGAGGCAATAATGTCCGAATCCCATGTAAATGGCTTGCTTGAGTATCCTCAATACACCAGACCTTATGAGATAAACGGAAAGAAGGTGCCCGATATTCTTCTTTCAGGCCATCATGCAGAGATTGAAAAGTGGAGAAGGGAGCAGTCCTTGGAAAGAACAAAAAGGAAAAGACCTGACTTGTATGAGGCGTACATTAAAGGAGAAAATATGGACAAATGAGAGAAATATATTTTGACAATTCTGCAACAACGAAACAATTGAATAGTGTTATCAGAGTCATGGTCCATACTGCCGAAAAATTTTACGGCAATCCTTCATCTCTTCACAGTCTTGGATATGAAGCTGAAAAGGAGCTCAGGAGAAACCGGCAGATTTTTTCCGACTTGTTGAACTGCGATGAAAAGGAAATTGTATTCACCTCAGGTGGCAGCGAGTCAAACAATCTAGCACTCATAGGTTATGCCAGGGCCAACCCCAGAAAGGGAAATCATATCCTGGTTACCGAGACGGAACATCCCTCTGTTTTGGAATGCGCCAAATATCTGTCCGACAACGGATATAATGTGGAATACATTCCTGTTGATAGAAAAGGAGTTCCTGATTTGGAATGGATAAGAGACAAGGTTAAAGAAAAAACAGTTCTTGTTTCTGTTCACCATGTTAATAGTGAAACAGGCAGCATCTTGCCAATAAAAGAGATATGCAAAATAGTCAAGGGCAAGAATGGAAATACGGTATTTCATGCTGATTGTGTTCAGAGTTTCGGCAAGCTCAAAATAGACACAAAGGATTTAAGTTGTGACATGCTCAGCATTAGTGCCCACAAGATAGGTGGCCCAAGAGGAATTGGTGCTCTGTATGTTAAAAAAGGAATACGTGTTGAGCCTGTGATATTTGGTGGAGGACAGGAAGGTGGATTAAGATCAGGTACTGAGAATCTGCCTGGAATAGCAGGGTTTGCCGAAGCTGCTAGTATAGCGTATGAGAATCTTGAAGAATGGTTTGAAAAAGTCAGGGAGATAAGGGACTATATTGCAAAAGAGCTGGGCAAGGAGAACAAGGTTCACGTCATATCAAACCTTGAGAGTAGTCTGCCATATATTCTTAATGTGTCCTTTGAGGGAATAAAAGGAGAAGTTCTTTTGCATAGTCTTGAAGCAAAAGGGATTTATGTGTCAACGGGTTCTGCCTGTTCTACCAGAAAGAACAAAAGAAGCCATGTGCTGACTGCAATGCAAATACCGAATAATATTATTGACGGAGCAATTAGAATAAGTTTCAGCGCTCAAAATACATTGGATGAGGCAAAAGAAGCGGTGGAAATCATCAAAGAGGAAGTATCAATGCTTAAAAGAACCAGATAGGTGGAATAGATATGGAAAAAGTTATTTTGGCCAGAATTGGAGAAATTGCTTTAAAAGGATTAAATAGAAAAAACTTTGAAAACAAACTTGCATCGAATATGAGGAAGGCAATGAAGGACTGTGGAGAATTTGTAATCAACTGGTCGCAGTCAAGGTTCTTTATTGAAGGAAAAGATAATTTTGATATAGATAAGGCTGTAGAAAAACTGACAAAGGTGTTTGGTATAGTCTCTGTAAGTGTTGCTACATGTGTTGAAAACGACATGGAGGAAATCAAGAAGGCGGCGCACCATGTTGTTGAGAAAAAGCTTGGTAATGAAGCCATGACCTTCAAGGTTGAGGCAAAGAGGGGAAACAAGTCATTTCATTTGAAGTCTCCTGAAATTTGCAATGAACTTGGGGCGTATGTACTGAAGAACTTTTCTCATTCCGTAAAGGTTGATGTAAATAATCCCGACTTTATAGTTTTTGTCGAAGTTAGGGAAAAATCTTATGTTTATACGGATATTGTGGAAGGACATAGAGGAATGCCTGTTGGCTCAAATGGCAAAGGATGTCTGCTGCTTTCAGGAGGCATTGATAGTCCTGTTGCAGGTTATATGGTAGCAAAAAGAGGTGTGGAGCTTGTATGCGTACATTATCACAGTTATCCTTATACTAGCGAAAGGGCTAAAGGCAAGGTGATTGACCTTGCGGAAATTCTCGCCAGTTACTGTGGTACAATAAAACTGTATATTGTACCTTTTACCGATATACAGCTTGAGATTAACAAAAGATGCGAGCAGTCCTACGGTACCATCATTATGAGAAGGTCCATGATGCGTTTGGCGGAGAAAATTGCAAGACATACGGGCTGCATGGCTCTTGTTACAGGAGAAAGCGTGGGACAGGTGGCAAGTCAGACAATGCATGCTTTGTATTGTACGGATAATGCTGTCAATATGCCTGTTTTCAGGCCTTTAATCGGAATGGACAAGACTGAAGTAATTGATATTGCCAGAAAAATTGATACGTATGAGACCAGCATACTTCCTTACGAAGACTGCTGTACTATTTTTACTCCAAAGCATCCAAAGACGAGACCGAATCTTGATGATGTTTTAAAACAGGAAGAAAGAGTTGATTTTGAGGTACTGGAGAAAGAAGCTTTTGACAGTATGGAGCTTGTCGTTGT
Source organism: Clostridiaceae bacterium (assembly GCA_012838385.1). Lineage (GTDB taxonomy): Bacteria > Bacillota > Clostridia > UBA1212 > DUPL01 > DUPL01. The sequence continues at coordinate 71,517 of DUPL01000023.1, read as the reverse complement.
AGAGTAGAATATATGGTGAGGCAAGGCTTGTCGCACTTTTCATGCTTTTTTTTAGAAAAAGGTGTTGACAAGCCGGTTGAAATGTAGTATTATAATCAGGCGCCAAAAAATAAAAGATCCATTAGCTCAGTCGGTAGAGCACCTGGCTTTTAATCAGGGTGTCCGGAGTTCGAGTCTCCGATGGATCACCAACCGTGCAACTCCAACGAAACACATGTTTCCTTGGAGTTTTTATATGCGTAATGATTGACAAGATCTCTTCTTTCAATTATACTTTACGCGAACATATTTGGGAGGATCTTATGAATCAAAATAAAGATACAATAGTTAAACCATCTATTTTATCCGGTTTTCTTGAGTTGCTTCCAGAAGACCAGATAATATTTAACAATATGCTCGATACCATCAGGAGTACTTTCGAGAGCTACGGTTTTATACCCATAGACACTCCGGTAATTGAAAAAGCCGAGGTGCTGCTTGCAAAAAGCGGTGGAGAAACTGAGAAACAGGTATACAGATTCACCAAGGGAGATAATGATCTGGCTCTTAGATTCGATCTGACGGTTCCTCTTGCAAGGTTTGTTGCACAGCATTATGGAGTTCTTACGTTCCCCTTTAGAAGATATCATATAGGCAAGGTATATCGTGGAGAACGTCCTCAAAAAGGCCGTTTCAGAGAGTTTTATCAATGTGATATTGACATTGTCGGAGACGAAAAACTCAGTGTTATTAATGATGCTGAAATTGTAAGTGTTATTCATTCTACATTCAAGAAGCTCGGTTTGGACGAATTTACAATCATGATAAACAACCGCAAGCTATTGAATGGATTTTTCATGCATTACGGTATTAAGGACAATGTGGAAGTATTAAGAATCATAGACAAACTGGACAAGATAGGTGCTGACAATGTCAGGAAGGAACTTGTTGCGAGTGGTATATCTGAAAATGTTGCCGATGAAATACTTGAATTTACAAATCTATGTGGCGATCCGGATGATGTGATATCAGCTCTTAGACAGATTGATATAGATAATGATGATTTTGTTTCCGGTTTGGAAGAGTTAGAAACCGTATGGTCCTACATAAAGGCGTTCGGTTTGGATTCGTCAGAGATTGAAATCAATTTGAAGATAGCAAGAGGTCTCGACTACTATACCGGCACTGTTTATGAGACCATACTCAACCATCACAAAGAACTTGGAAGTGTGTGCTCTGGTGGAAGATACGACAACCTTGCATCAAATTATACAAAAAAGAAACTACCAGGTGTAGGAATATCAATAGGATTGTCAAGATTGTTTTATCAACTTAGAGAAGCCAATGTTATTAGCGTTAGTGGCGTGAAAACAACTACCAAGGTTCTGTTTGTTCCGCTAGGAGATACTAGTGCATATGCCATTAAGACAGCTAACTATATCAGGCGGAAGGGTGTTAATACAGAAGTTTATTTAAATGACGGTAAATTAGCAAAGAAATTGAATTATGCAAACAAGCTGGGAATCCCTTATGTTGCGATTATAGGGGAGGATGAAGTCAAGAAAAATACGGTTTGCATAAAGGATATGAATAGCGGAGAACAATCAGTTTATACAATTGATGAATTAACGGAGTTTGTAAAGAATATAATGTAACAGGAGAGGAAGAAGGATATGGTAAAGTCTTTTCAAGTTGATCATACCAACATGAAAGCACCTGATATCAGGATTGCAGAAGAAATCCCCGTAGGAAGACAGAATAAAATAATCAAATACGATATTCGTTTCAAAAGACCATACAAGGATGACCCCATGTATCCTGCAACCATGCACAGTATAGAGCATATGATGGCGACATCGATAAGAGAAATAAGTCAGGCTACAATTATTGATTTTTCTCCTATGGGATGCCGTACTGGTTTTTACCTTACAGTGCTTAATCCGCCGGAAAACTTTATTTCCAATGACATCAAAGGCGCAATGATTATTTCCTTGGACATGGATGAGGTCCCAGGTGCGGATAAAAAGTCCTGTGGCAACTGCTATTACCATGACATTGATGATGCAAAGCGCGAGCTGCTTGATTTCCTTGAGTTTTACTATGGAATCAGGCTTATTTTAAGGTAATGATTAGTTGACATATTCAACGTATAAATATACAATGTAGGTATAATTTTCAAGGGGGTAATAAAATGAAACATAGGAATCTTCTGACAAATATATTTTCAGTGGTGTTGATTGTTTCGCTTATAGCATTTCTATTCGTAACGATTAGAGGCATGGAAGGTGGGTTGGGTGACACTATAAGATACATAAGCCTGCCGCTTGCAATCATTTCCGTTGCATGCATTGATATTGTCTTTCCAATTTTGGATAACAAACAAAGATTGCGCGAGAATAATAATTTGAAAATATTAACCATTGTGAAAATAGTTTTGTTTATAGCTTCCTTTGTAGTTATCGGCTTGTATGTTACAAATATTATTCTCAATGACGATACTGAGATGGTTGCTGTCGCAGTGTTCGTTGTCTTATACTTTGCGCAGTTCTTTATCAATATCGATCCCAAGCAGCCAAGAGTGTCTGAAGTTTCAGATGATGAAGAATATGATGTCGAAGAGTATGATGAGGATGACGATACAGACGCTGAGTACGAGGAAACGGGTTCAGAACAGGATGAATAAGTGAAAATAAAAGATGCCCCCTTTTTAGGTGACATCTTTTTTTTGGTCTTATGTCGGTATTAGGCTAAGACCTTTGTTTTTAGCTTTTGACTACAATGTAATGTTTTCCTGAACCTACATTGTCAACAGCAACATAACCATTTTCATATTCAAAGCCGGTTTCAATTCCGTTCAGCAGGACTTCGGGATTTTCCTTCTTGCAGGGTATAAAAACCTTGGCCGTTGTATTTACCGGTATTTTAGCATTGACACAAACTTCAGTTTCGCTATCGGTGAAAATATTAAGGTTGTACTCAACTTCAATATGTCCCTTAATTGTAGGGACTTTTATTTTTGCATACTCCAGATTGCCCGGTTGCAGCTTAATATCAAATGTTTTGAATCCAGGTTTGGTTGGTTTGATTCCAAACATACCATATGCAAGAGCATTTGCAGGAGCAGAGCTCCAGGGGTGGGAGTATGTCATGTTTGGTTTGTTTGCCGGATCCCAAGCTTCAGGACATACTGTAGCATTCAGCTCATATATCAGATGATACCAGCTTCTTAACTTTCTGCTTATCATAAGATTCAATGCAGTTTGACCTGCATTTGCCTGATAGCATGCCGCAAGGACGAAATGTGCACCGTAAACGGATGTGCACATGCCTCTTTCATCAATGAATTTAACTATTCTTTCTATTGTTTCATAGTCCTTGACAATACCCAGTGCAAGAGGGAAGATATTTGCGTGCTGGGACATGTGGGTAAGTCTGATGCCGTCCTTGTCAAGTCCGTCGACAAACAGACCGATATCCTCATCTATAAGGTGTTTGTACATGCTTTCTTTTATTCTCTCTGCATATTTGCTATACTTCGATGCATCTTCATAAATGCCCAGAACTTCAGCAATCTGCGCCAGGTCTCCATATGCTTTGTAGTGAAAAGCATTTGTCACTGTGTTGTAATATGCATTGGAGAAGTCGTAATTGTCTCTTTCTGACATTGGCCAGTCAACCAGGTTTGCGTTTTCGCTGTTGTTCTTAGTAGTGTTGAAGACAAGCCCTAAAGTTTCGTCGAAATAATTGTCAGGGTCATTGTTTCCATCCACCACTTTTGTTTTAAGCATATCGTAATGCGCTTCAAGTAGTCCTTTGTCGCCTGTGTGCAGGTAGTCGTTTAAGGCCATCATTATGGTCATTTGCTTGTATTCAAATGGCCATGTCGGGCAGTATACAAGATCTTCGATGGAGAAACGGGGAAGGGTGAAATTGCGCATTAATGCATACTGGGAAAGCTGGTTTATGTATGCATCCCCTTCGTAGTTTTTTCTTTCCCTTGTTTGACTGTCTACATACAAATCCTGGCTTGTTACTGTGATTGAATATTTAACAAAATCATATATGTCGTTTAAAAGGCTGTTCGAGCTTTCAAAGAAACTGTCATTTGCGTCATAATGCTGGCGGTAAGCCACACCCATTATGTTTTTTGTTGTTAGCTGCATGGGACAATTCTGGATGTTCACATATCTGAAGGCTTTCATTCCAAAGTTTTCGATTTCCTGATATCCTTCCTTCAGCGTCCAGAATTCCTCATATGTATTTGTTGTCCTCATCTTATAGCGTACCTGGTTTTCTTCTTCCAGTTCTTCGCCAAAAATTATTCTTATGGTTTGATTCGCATATGCTTTTGGAACTTCAATACAAAGCTTCAAACCTCCAATCACTTCTTTTCCAATGTCTATGAAGTATTCATTTTCACCGAGTTTGACAACGGATTGGGCATGTTTATAGAATCTGTCTACTTTTGTTGTATATACAGGGTAAAGCTGGTGGTCGAACTCTTTTTCAATTGCATGTGTAAAGGACTCGTTATGAAACCCTGCCTTGTCAAAACCGAAAGGATAAAGATTTGCATTAATATCTTCCGAAGGGTAGAAGTACAGAACTGTGCCTATGCTTCTTGTCATTCCAAATACATCTTTGGCATCCATTGCAAGCCATGTTTTATCAGTACCGATTCTTTCGACAGTGCCATCCGTATATGTGATGGTCAGTTGACACATGTATACTTTGTCTTTTCTGGTAAACAGGAGGCTGCCGATGCAGTTCATACCTTTTGTTAGTTCATCGGTTATGTCATATGTATTGTAGAAGTGTTTGTTTTTGTGGGGTTTCACGGGTCCCTGACTTATGAATTTTCCGTTTACCCTAAAGTCAAATACATACTGCCTTGCCGTTTCAGTGGAGGAGGCAAAAACAGAAGCGATTGCAGATTCCACTTCTTTGGAAATTTCAAATTCCTTTCTTATGAAAACCATGTCTGCATTATTATCACACCATATTGGTTTTGCCTTCCATTCTTTAATTAATGTTGTGAATTTTTGAGGCTCGGAGAATTCGCTTTGTTCGCTGTCTTTGTCAAAAGTGCAGACTTTCCAGTAGTAAGTTTTGTCAGGCAAAAGTTCATCTCCTGCATAAAATATATTTGAGGATTCGCTTGAGGCAACAATACCCGAATCCCATATGTTGCCATGATTGCTATTTATTTTTTGCTTATTATCTGATATAATTATCCTGTAGGCCGTTTGATGATCGTTCTTTTTGGAACTGTCAAGAATCCATGAAAACTTTGGGTTCAAATCGACTCCCAATGGGCATGGACTTAGATTAATCAGCAAACCGTAGGGTTTGTTAAAATTATCTTTTGATTTCATTGCCTGTATCCTTTCTTGTATTGTTAATGGATGAATTTTAGCATACTATTGTTAGTATTTCAACAATATGCTATACTATTTGGAAAATTAAGACGGAGGAGTGTTTGATGAATTACTCAGCTGAAAGAATAAACAATTATATACGTGAAAATAGATTTGGTGAACTAATTGAAATATCCGAACAAAGGCACAGGAAGCAGTTTGAAGAACTTCGAGAGATGATAAGAAATGCCAACAAGGATGTGCAGCATGAAAAGGTAACCGAAGCTGTATTGATAACGGGACCGTCATCCTCGGGAAAGACTACATTTGCCCATTTGGTGGCAGAAATGCTTAGTGAGGATGGTTATGACTGTACGGTAATATCATTCGATAATTACTACAAGGATAGAGCTGAAATACAGAAAATGCATCTTGAAAGCGGGTTTGTTCCTACCGAAGAGAACGACTATGATTATGAAACTCTGGATGCCTTTGACGTTGAGTTTTTCAAGAAGCAGATGAACGAGTATCTGGCTGGCAATGAGATAGTGCTGCCAAAGTATGATTTTACAACAGGTACAAGAGTGCCCGGTGATATTGTTCTGAAGCCCACCGAAAAGGACATGTTGATTATTGAAGGCATACATGCGCTGAATCCTGCCTTGAGGACTGGTGTGGATTTCATGTTCAGTTTCAACGTGTACATTTGTCCATTCGACTTCTTTGGTGCTGACCAGAACGAGCAGGTTATCAGGCCTCAGGAACTGAGGTTCATGAGAAGGGCTGTAAGAGACAGTGTGAAAAGGGGAGCCACCTTGAGAAGAACCATGGAAATGTGGCCGAATGTAAGGAGGGGTGAAGAGAAGTTTATCAAGCCGATGAAGGCATATACCGACTTCTTTTTCAATTCGTCTCTCGAGTATGAGATCGCGTATCTGAAGAAGAAAATATTCGAGATGAGGGATGAACTGGACGAAGAAGGAAAGCAAATGCTGGAGAAGTTTGTGCCTGTCAGGACCCTTGAATATTTTGATGGGATAGACGGCTTTGAAATCCCCGATAAATCAATATTCAACGAGTTCTATATCAAGTAAACTCGGTTGACATAACATGCAATTTAATGTAACATTATCATAGGCTTAATAGTTATTAAGTTAGTATAATTACTAGGAGGAATGTCATGAAGACTAAAGCAGTAAGGTTATACGGTAAGAAGGACTTGAGACTTGAGGAGTTCGAATTACCAGCATTAAAAGACGACGAAATATTGGCCCGTGTTATATCTGACAGTATTTGTATGTCAACATACAAGGCAGCTATACAAGGGGCAGATCATAAACGTGTGCCCGACAATGTTGCTGAAAATCCAATTATTGTTGGACATGAATTTTGCGGAGAAATTTTAGAGGTAGGAGCAAAATGGCAGAGCAAGTTCAAGGTTGGTCAGAAATTTACAATACAGCCTGCTTTGAACTACAAAGGCTCATTGGATGCTCCAGGATACTCATATCCATATATAGGCGGTTCTGCAACCTATATCGTAATCCCAAACGAGGTTATGGAAACCGATAATCTGTTGGTATACAACGGAGAAGGATTCTTTGCAGGAAGTGCGGCTGAGCCAATGTCCTGTGTTGTTGGTACATTCCATGCCATGTATCATACCACCAGTGGAAGCTATGAGCATAAGATGGGTGTTGTCGAGGGTGGAAACATGGCTATCCTTGCAGGTGTGGGACCGATGGGTCTTTGTGCCATAGACTATGCAATACATCGTGACAGAAGGCCAGGACTTCTTGTCGTTACCGATATAAATCAAGAACGTCTCGATAGAGCTGCTTCAATTTACACTGTTGAAGAAGCTAAAAAGAATGGTGTTGAACTTGTATATATTAACACTGCCACAATGGAAAATGCTGAAGAGTACATGATGGAGCTTACAGACGGCAAGGGTTATGACGATGTCTTCGTATTTGCTCCTGTACGTCCTGTTATCGAGATGGGCGACAGACTTTTGGGAAGAGACGGATGTCTGAACTTCTTTGCAGGTCCAAGCCAGACTGATTTCAAGGCAGAATTGAATTTCTACAATGTTCACTACTCCAGCACTCACATTGTTGGAACCAGTGGTGGAAATACTGATGACTTGATAGAGTCACTGGAAATGATGGCACAGGGTAGGCTCAATCCTGCTGCGTTGGTAACCCATATTGGAGGACTCAACGCAGTTGTTGACACCGTACTTAATCTGCCAGATATCCCAGGTGGAAAGAAGCTCATATACACCAACATTGATCTGCCTCTTACTGCAATTGATGATTTTGCAGAGCTAGGAAAGACAGACCCGATGTTTAAGAAGTTGGCTGAAATCTGTGAGAAGAACAACGGATTGTGGAGCGTTGAAGCGGAGAACTATCTGCTTGAAAATGCAAAATCCATCTAGCTGAACAATAACGGACAAAATGATTATCATTTTGTCCGTTAAATATAAATAAGGAGGAGTTTTATGAAGATATTGGCGTTTGACTACGGTGCAAGCTCGGGCCGTGCCATATTGGGTGAGTATGATGGCAGCAAGCTCACATTGAAAGAGACGCACAGGTTTTCAAATGATCCTGTTTTGCTAAACGGCACATTTACATGGGATTTTCTTAGATTGTTTCACGAAATGAAACAAGGGATTCTAAAATCAGCTTTGGCTGGAGGAAAAGATATAAGCTCCATAGGCGTTGATACCTGGGGTGTCGACTTTGGTCTATTGACAAAAGATGGCGAGCTTCTTGGCAATCCCGTACATTACAGAGACTCCAGAACCGATGGAATGATTGAAGAAGCCTGCAAGGTGATTCCTCAGGAGGAAATCTATGCTGAAACAGGAATTGCATTTCAGAAGTTCAATACTCTATATCAACTGCTTGCGTTGAATAAAAACAACAGTGTGATGCTTGAAAATGCCGATACAATGCTTTTTGTGCCTGACTTGTTCAATTTCTATCTGACAGGACAAAAGGTGTGTGAATACACAATAACCAGCACGTCACAATTGTACAATCCTGTCAAGGGACAGTGGGCTTATGAAATGCTCGAAAAGCTGGGTATCAGAACTGACATACTTCCAGAGGTTGTACCTGCCGGAACAAAGCTGGGCGGACTTACAAAAGAGTTATGTGATGAACTCGGTGTTGCATCGATACCTGTTATAGCTGTTGCAGCTCATGATACGGCAAGTGCTGTTGTATCAGTCCCATTCACGGAGGAGGGAGGAGCTTATCTAAGTAGCGGCACATGGTCATTGCTTGGTGTGGAACTTGACAAGCCTATAATCAATGAGAATGCACTCAAACTTAATTACACCAATGAAGGCGGTATTAACAATAATGTAAGATTCCTCAAGAACATAATGGGTCTTTGGATTAATCAGGAATGCAAACGTCATTGGGAGAAAATTGGAGAACATATTTCATTTGATGAGCTTGATGAAGCTGCTCTCAACGCACAGCCATTCAAGGCGATCATCGACGTTGATGATTCTGTATTCTTCGAACCTGGCAATATGCCAACCAAAGTACAGGAATTCTGCGCAAGGACAAATCAGGAAGTACCTCAGACAAAAGGCGAAATTGTGCGCTGCGTGATGGAAAGCCTAGCACTCAAGTACAGATATGTTATTGAAGGTCTTGAGGAGATTATCGGTAAGAAACTTCCCAAACTCCATATTGTAGGTGGAGGCTGCAAGAACACTATTTTGAGCCAGTTTACAGCCAATGCCATAAACAGACCTGTTGTAGCCGGACCTATAGAAGCTACCTCCATAGGAAACCTGGCTGTTCAACTTATCTCTCTTGGTGAGGTAAAGAACCTTCAGGAAGCAAGACAGCTTATTGCAAACTCATTCCCACAGGAAGTTTACATGCCTGAGAATCCTGCAGCCTGGGATGATGCGTATGAAAAGTTTTTGAAGATACAAAAAAGCTAACAGACAATATTTGTTTTATTAAAGGCCTCTGATAGAAATATCGGAGGTGTTTTTTGTTTTAATAAATATTGAATTTCTTGAACAAACGTGTTATGATATAAAAAAACAATCAGGAGGTATGTAGAATATGAAGGGTAAATTAAGTTTGTTAATTTCACTTGTTTTTTTGCTTGCTCTGATTTTACCGACAGCGGTTTCATCAGAGGAATTACAGCCTGTTGTAATTGACTTTTATTACGAAGATGATTTCTATGATTACTACTCTACTTTTAATGGTTGCGACGTAACTTGGGATAATAATGCAGTACATATGATTTCTACCCAGGACCCGGAGTTGGGTGAAAAAGGAGACCCATTTGTCGTATTCAAACTTGACTATATGTTTAGTTGTGATGATTACCCTTGGATGAGAATAAAGCTGAAGAATGAAAGTGTAGCGCCTGTTTTTGAGATGCACTTTTCAACGACCTCCACATCCATAGTTGCTGGAACTTGTACGCATGTGGATATCAGCACAGAGGACGAGGAATTCAAGGAATATATCTTCAGTGTTCCTGAAAGAAATATTGCTTCAATGCATATAAATGAGCTGGATCACGAGGAAACTTTTTGGACTGGTGAGATTAATGAACTGAGATTGGACGGAATGTGGGTTGCGGAGCCCAGCGGACAAGTTCCCTATGGCTCGGAGATGTACATAGAGTACGTGGCATTTTTCCCAACAGAAGAAGCTGCCAACAACTTTGATATTGAGACTTTTCGTGCGGCTAGAACACCAAGACCAACTGCAACACCAAAACCAGATCCAACAGCAACGCCTGAAAGAACAGAAACAAAGAAAACTGAAGCTCCTAAGCAAACCGAGACCAATAAGAACGATACTGATGGCGGCAACAATTCGGTATTAATTATTACTGCTGTAGTTGGCGTTATTGTCGTAGTTGCTGTTGCAGCAGCGATAATAATTATTAGAAAAAAAAGAACGTAAAGGAACTAGGGGTAATTTAGTTATGAAAAAACGAATTTTATTGATCTTTGTTTTGTTTGCGTTTGTAATGTCGCTCAATCTTGTAGTTGCCGAGGAGGAAGAAAGTGAATTTGAAGGCCCTGGTTTGTTGTATGATTTTTATTATGAGTGGGACGACTCATGGAACTATGTTCCCGCGACATGGAGCGGCTCGATGTGCGATATCGAGTATAGCGACAATGCCTTGCTTATTAATATCCATGGAACAGATCCATATATCTTCCTTGAGGTTTACGAGGAAATTGAATTGGAAGAGTATCCTTGGATAAAGGTTAGGATTAAGAATGAAAGTGCAACTTCTGAAACCTTTGAAATGTATGTTATTAGGGACAATGAGCAGATATCCGAAACAAACAATTTTCATTATAACATTGGCAAGGAACATGAAGAATTTATGGAATTTATCATTGATGCCAGAGTTGTCAAGAGTGAACAGTGGTGGACAGGAGCTTTAACAGGGCTGAGATTTGACGCTGTCAGGAATGCCGCTGAAGAAGGCGGTGAGACCTTTTATCTAGAGTACCTTGGCTTCTTCAAGACGCAGGAAGATGCGGAGAATTTTGAGCCGGTAAGGGATGCAACTCCGCCGCCAACAAAAGAACCTACAGATACACCGGCACAAACTCCCAAACCAACAAATACTCAAAAGCCGGCATCTACTCCCAAGCAGGACAATTCTGACAAGGGTGGAACCATGACTTTGGGTATAATACTGTCGGTGGTCATAATATTAGCTGCTGTTGTTGTAGCTGTTATTATTGTTAGAAAGTCAAGAAAGTAAAAGGAGGCTGCGATTTGCAGCCTCTTATCTTAATCCAATATGTCATAGAAAGCAATTGCTGGTATGCCACTACTGTTTGATAGATTTACCTCTTCAGGATAGCAGTCTTCTGCAAGGCAGTTGTATCTTACGCCGGTTATGTTATAGTCGTATTTAATCACTATCTTGTTCTTGTCAACTATAGTCACATCTTCAGCGTCCATCCACATACCTTTTGTATAGATTTGAAAACCTATAATTTTGTCGCCTTCGGCCTTAAGACCATCTCCAACACTTCTATATGTAATAGTAACTTCTTTTTTGTTATATTTAACTTTAACCGCTACAGGACCTTCATTGTATTCAATGTCAACTTTGTCATACAATACACTTAAGGCAAGGTCGGATAATCTTTTTGATTGCTCAAACTTGCACTTTGGATGCAAGCTGTTCCAGTATGTTTTGTCCTTCCAGACATCGGAACCTGCTGCCATGAAAACATTGTCACAAAGAAGCGCCACCTTGCTTATTGCTCCACGAACATTGCCCAAATCAAGAAATGCCCAATCTCCTATTGTTCCAGCAGGCATTGTGTAAATTGAAGGGAACTCCACTACAAAGATAGGGAAGTCGTGATAGTTTTGGTTTATGGTATTACGGTAAAACTCGAAAGTAGCAGCCAGATTCTCTGCGTAAATGGGGTATAGATGATTCAGGCAGTCACTTTCTCCCTGATACCATACAAGACCGCTGATTGTCATGTGGCGGAATGGATACATAAGCTGGTTCCATATCCAGCGGGTTGTTGAATCGCCAAGAACTGTACTCTGTGTAAGACCTATGCCTTTCTCTTCGCAGACTTCAGGTGGCATGAATGCAGACAATGCAGCTCCTGCGCATTCGAATGTAATAATACCGATAGGGATTTCACCATTGGTTGCATCGTATATGTTCTTTGCAAAAGTATAGCCTATTGCTGAACCTGATTTTGCATAATTGTATGCTTTTTGCCATGTGTTCCTTGTGTGAAGCATACAGTCATTATAAACCGTAGTTGCATCCGAACCATTGAATTTGCCGGATTGTGGGTTGTTTATGCACACCCTGATTGCATCATCCTTGTTCAGTTCAACGCCGCAATCGGGTTGTTCGGCCAGCATGGTTGATAGATTGTACTGGATATTTGACTGTCCCACAACCCAAAACACATCTCCAACCAGAACATCATTGAACTCGTAACTTACTCCGTCTCCACCTGAAACAGTCAGTGTGTGCCCCATATCTTTCGAAGCGGGAAGGGTACCTCCCAATGTAATTATCCATTCGCCGTTTTCCACAGTTGCACTCCCATGCAAACCTTTAAAGGAAGCGGTTACAATTTTGCCTTCATCACTTGCTTCAGCTGTTCCATATATTCTGATATACTCGTCCCTTTGAAGAACCATATTATTGCTGAACACCTTGTTTACCTTGAAAGTCGTAGCGGTTCCTTCAACCGGCTCTTCGGATTTGATATCAGGTTTTTCACGCTTTATTACATAACTACCTGGTTGCAAGTCATCGTCAGAACCGACATTGTTGCTGCAGCCTGACAAAGCGCTGATTGTTAATATTAGTGCAATCTGAATTATTAAGATTCTTATTGTGCTTTTCTTCAAATAGTTTCCCTTCTTTCTAATTTGTTTATTATATTTTACACTAATTACTGAAATTTGCAACTAAAAAATGGAGATACTGTAGTATTAAGTTTCAGTACCTCCATGTATTTCCAATATATTGTCATCCTCTATATACTATTACTTCACTTTCTCTTAGCAGAGCACCATATTTCTCGCCAATTATTTGAACGGATATGATGTCTCCTTCGGCAAGAGGCTTTCTGAAATCCCTGACAACTATCAGCGACTGGTTTATATACTCTGCATCATACACTTTATCGTTGATGCATAAAAATGTGTTTTCGGTAAAACCATCACCAATTACTGTTAGTGTTCTCTTTTCTTCATCATATGTGACACTGTCTATATAAAACGGTATTATTCCACCTATTTCATAATCATCATTTTCGTATTCATCCTTGTTTATGTCTTCCTGCATCAAATAGTACTGAAGCAGTTTGTAATAGTGGAAGTACTCAGGGTCGTTATTGTACACCCTGTGGAACTTGTTAACGAGGTTTCCATCAAGTCCTATCATGTCACACAGATAGGTAGACAAGTGGTACAGCTCCAGATGTCTGTCTTGCAATTTTTCCAAGCCTACATTGTTCCATGTGTAGAACTTGGTAACGAACTTGTCATCCTGCGACATTTCCTCCACGTCATAGAAGAGATTTGGCAGATGATCGGAATACATTAGTACAAAGGTCGGTTCGCCTTTTTTTTCCAGATAATCTATTATACTTTTTATAGCGTCATCAAACTCTTCCAATTGGCCAAGGTAATATGCTACTCTAGCTTTCTTTTCATCGTCTCCATCAATTTCGAACTCCATGGGAAATTCACTTTCGTCAATAACAAGGTACTTGCTGTGCAACTGAACTGTAACGGTGTATACAAAGTCTCCGCCTTCAGTATCATCAAGAACCATGGCAATCTGGTCCTTTAGGATGCTGTCATTAGCCCAGATGGCGCCGGGTCTTTTTTCGATATCAGGCATGGTTTCGTAGCATAAAAATCTTCTGAATCCCAGATTTTTATACACTTCATGTCTGCTGAAAAATTCACCTTGATAGTTGTGAATTGCTGTAGGCGTATAACCCAGAGAGTTTAAATACCTTGCAAAGCTGTCCATGGTGTTCTTGTCTATATGCTGAACATATGGACTGTAACCATAGGGTAGCAGGTTCATGTTCAGTCCTGTAATGAATTCAAATTCACTTTTAACCGTTTGTCCTCCAAATACAGGAACGTCAATCGTGCCTGTGGTAAAGTTTTCTTCCAAGTAATGAAGGAATGGGATAGGGTCTCTTTCAAAACTTGCACCCGGAAAAAGATTTGGGTCTGCAAAAGATTCAAGCTGAATTACGATAATGTTCTTGATTTCGGGGTAATCTCCGCTTTTTGAATTGTGCTGTTTGTTTATGCTTTCTATCAAATCGTCAATTATCTCATCACTGTATCCTTTTGGTTCAGTGATGGAGGATTTGAAAGAGTAGTTGATGAAACTGTAAACAAATCCATCATGAAAGAAAATGTCTTTTAAGAATCTTTCATGGGTTTTCATAGAACCAACACTACCAGCACCTATAATGGGTCCTGGAAGAAGTGCATACAAAAGAAGTATGATCACCAGGTTTTTCATGTCAAAAGCAACTTTCTTTGCTTTTTTGCTGAATGCCCTTATTCCTATGACAAGACCAACGAGTATCACTACAATTAGCGCCAGATCTATCCAGTCAAGTACCTTGAAAGCAGCGGCAACACCCTCGTTGATTTGGAATACGTCCAGTAAAAGAACAGGTTCGTTTACATTGGAATACTTCAGATAACTTATATATGATAGAATAACCCAGAATGCCGCATACATGGCAAAAGCAAAGTTTCTTTTTTTGCAAATAAAGACAAACATACCTATGCCCATTACTATTGCAACATTGAGCATGAACATGTCCGGATTTGTAACTATTCTGGGGATTGCCCTTATTGGATTAAACTGGTGGACAAGCTCAATTGCCAGTGTTAGGAGCAAAAATGAAAATGTCCAAAAATGTATTCTTTTGAAAATGGCTTTGTATGGATCATGTTCCATGCCATTTCTTTTATTTCGATAATGAAAGTACAGCGCAAAGCCTGCGCATATGATAAATAAGGATATATATATTGCTGGGGAAACTTTTGCAAGAATTCCCGTCCATAATAGAAAAACCCCGCTCAACAGGGAGAAGTATACGTATTTCTTGTCGGATATGAAACTTGTCAGTGTAAGTACAAACAAAAAGAATAACCTTGGAAACAAAAGTAATAGAGTTTTGGGGAAACTGGAACTTAACATATTGTTTCCGTATTCTGTCATTAATAGTGAAACTATGGCAATAGCAAAATATGTAGCTATCCAAGGTAATAGCTTCTTGTAATATTTTTTTACAATATTATTTAATTCCTTGCAGGATTGCATAAACTGCAATCCAAAAGGTTGCTTTTCACTGTTTTCTTCTGTATTTTCTTTCTTAGTCTTTAACATAATACCTTGAATGACCTTTCCTGTTGTTTATATATTTTTTCAAACCTTAAATGATTTTAGCACAAAATGCGTCTTGTATCAATTTTTTCTTTCTCATGGTATAATGTAGGCAAAAGTCAATCATTGGAGGTAATTTATCATGATTCTTGCAATAAACGGAAAAACCGAGTATAGAATAGAAGGAGAATATGAATTTGCAATAAAGGAATTCTGTGACCTGTTTAATAAGCTCACTGGTGCTGTTTTGGAAAGAGCTCAGGAGGATAGCGATAAATTGATTAAACTGGGCGGAGTGAAGCCCAAGGACAAGGGTGAGGATGCATATGTGATAAGAACGGAAGGTGACAATCTGATTCTGTCAGGCAATACAAATAGAGGTATTCTGTATGCGATATACACCTTTTTCGAAAGGTACGCAGGTTGCAGATGGTTTACATCCGATTGTGAGTATGTGCCAAGGAAAGATGAATTTACAATACCTGAAATCAATATTGATGAAAGTCCATTCTTCTGGTACAGGGAAACCTTCTACAAGGATGCCTTCGAACCATCCTTTGCGCTTCGAAACAAGTTGAATGGACACCACATGCAGTTGGAAAGGGAACATGGAGGAAAGTTCGAATACGGGCTTGGTTTTGTGCATACTTTTCATACCATCATTCCACAAGAGGAATATTTCAAGACCCATCCAGAATATTTCCCTATGATTGATGGAGAAAGAACCACAGGACCCCATCACCAGATTTGTCTTTCCAATCCTGATGTATTAAAGATTACAATAGAGAAGGTTAAGAAGGCTTTTGATGAAAATCCAAATGTGAAGATTGTATCAGTTTCGCAGAATGATACCTTTGAGGAAGGAAACCAGTGCCGATGCGACCAGTGCAGTGCAATAGAGGAGGAAGAAGGCTCTCCTGCGGGTAATGTTATCCGTTTTGTAAACAGTGTGGCTGATGCAATAAAGGACGAATACCCTGACAAATACATCGATACATTAGCCTACAGGTATACAAGAAAAGCGCCTCTGAAAACAAAACCGCGTGATAATGTTATAGTAAGGCTGTGTACAATAGAGTGCTGTTTCAGCCATCCCATTACTACATGCGATCAGGTTAACGATAAGGGTGTGCACAGAAATGGCTCCTTTATTGAAGATATTGTAGCTTGGAGCAAAATAGCCAACAATATCTTTATCTGGGACTATATTGTCAACTTCCTAAACTATCTTACTCCTTATCCGAATCTGTATGCCCTTCAGAAGAACATGCAGTTCTTTGCTGAGCACAATGTCAAAGGAGTGTTTTCACAAGGTTGTGGAGAGATTAAATTCAGTGAGTATGCTCATCTGCGTGCATATGTAATTGCAAAACTTTTGGAAGATCCGTATTGCGATGTTAACTTGATAATTGATGAGTTCATGTATGGATATTACCAAAACGCAGCAGCTCCTTTGAGAAAGTATATAGATGTATTGAACAAGAAGGCTGAAGAGGAAAACTTTCATTTTGGATTATACGACGATCCGAACAGGGATTTTCTTACCAAGGAATTTGTAGATTATGCGGACAGCCTTTTTGATATGGCTGAAAGAATGGCGGATGATGAGACAATACTCTACAGGGTAAGAAGAACCCGCATGTCATTAAGATATGCAAAACTGTTCCTAATGGATGGCAGTCTTGAAGAAAGAAGAAGGGAACTTGAGAAGTTCTTTGAGGATTTGAGATATTTCAAAATAGAATCCCTTCTGGAAAGAGGAAATTTGGATTCCAGTTATGAGAGAATGAGGCAAATTGTGACACCTGAGGATGTGGAGAGGAAATAGGAATGAAAGCGTATGAAAGATTTTTAGAGTATGTGAAGATAAATACCCAGGCGGACCCCAAAAGCGGAAGTGTGCCCAGTACAGAAGGACAGACGGTTCTTGCGAAAATGTTGGTGGAAGAGCTCAAATCTCTGGGTGTTGAAAACGCATATCTTGATGATTCGGGTGTAGTGTATGGGAAGATAAAGGGGAATGCGAACAAGGCGTGCAAAACTGTAGGTTTCATAGCTCATCTTGACACGTCCCCGGATATGTCCGGAGAAAATGTCAGATCAAGGATTGTCAAGAATTACGATGGCGGTAGAATAGAATTAAGTGACCATGCACACATGGATCCGTCTACATTTCCGAACTTGGAGAACAAGGTTGGACATGATTTGATAGTAACGGATGGAACGACACTGCTTGGTGCCGACAACAAGGCAGGCATTGCGATTATAATGAGTTTTGTTGAGAGAATCATGAAGGGGGATATTCTGCATGGTGATATTTCCATTGCTTTTACCCCCGATGAGGAAATTGGAAGAGGTGCGGACAACTTTGACGTTGAAGCTTTTGGTGCAGATATTGCGTATACTGTAGATGGTGGGGACATAAGCGTGTTTGAATACGAAAACTTCAATGCAGCCAGTGCAAATGTGGTTGTAAATGGAAGCAGTATTCACCCGGGTTATGCAAAGGGTAAAATGAAGAATGCCATTTTGCTTGCAATGGAGTTTCAAAGTCTTCTGCCTGCGTTCATGAACCCAGCATATACGGAAAAATATGAAGGTTTTTATCATATTACCGACATTAATGGTATGTGTGAAAAAGCTGAAATGGAGTATATTATCAGAAATCATGATGACAAGTTGTTTAACGAACAAAAAGAGTTTTTCATGAAAGCCGCTGAGTTCATGAATGCCAAATATGGAGAGAATACCTTCGAAGTTTCAGTAAAGGATTCATATTACAACATGCGCAAGATGATAGAAAAGGACATGACAGTTGTAGATATTGCATTGGAAGCTATGAGGGAAATAGGAATAACCCCACAAATTGAACCAATTCGTGGGGGAACTGACGGTGCAAGGTTGACGTATATGGGGCTTCCGTGTCCCAATATCGGTACAGGGGGCTACAATTTCCACGGCAAATATGAGTATTTGTCCATAAACGAGATGGACAAGTCCGTAGAATTGATTACCAGAATAACTGGCAAACTTATCTCAAATTAATTACTCCAAAGAATTCGGGCCTGTGAAAATCAGGCTCTTCTGTTTCTATATTGTTCCACACTCCAAAGTGGGGATGTTTTGTCAAATCTCCGCATTTATAAAAGTTTGCTTTTATATATTCCGTCTTGTTTTCATCAAAGGTTGGAAAGTACTGCTTTATAAACTCATACGGTACAGTATAGCTTATCTCCCAATACTCATCAGTTATTCGTGACTTCATGTTGAAATATTCATTGTCGGGAGCTTCAATGGGGCCTGTTCCGCTTCTGTCTCCTGTTTTGCTGAATCCAATGTACATGACTCCTTTTGGATTAATCTCAAAGTTCATGTATGTTTTTGATTTTTCAGGTTCTGCATTGAAGAAGAATTCCATGCATGAATCAGTATGAACATTCGAATTCCTTTCAGTCTTCTCCATCCTAATATTCTTCTCATACGATTTCATGGTAATTTCAAAACCATTTGATCCTTTTTGAATTTTGGCTTGTGTTTTCGGCCTGTAGTCGCAACCCCATGGATATATGTCTATGTCCAGCCATGCATTTTTTGAGATATTATATTCCTTCATGCCATCACCTTCAATTTATGTTTTGAGTAATTATATCATGGAAAGAAAAAAACAACACTGTTTTATTGCCCAGGTTATGAAAATCAGCAAATATATTAGTATAATTGGGATGTAAAGTTAACAGGAGGTGAAAAGATGGCGGAAATCAGGTATAAGATTATTAAAAGGCTGGGAGTAATCAATAGCTCAAATAACGGATGGGCAAAAGAAGTTAATATTGTCAGCTGGAATGATGGTGCTGCCAAGCTTGACATACGCGACTGGGAGCAATCATCAAATAAAATGAGGAAGGGCATAACATTATTTAGGGACGAGGCTGAAAAACTCAGAGAGATATTGAACAGTATGGACATGGATGATTTGGAGCAAAGATATTCAAAAGATGAGTTTGCGCTGCTGGATGAATATGTTGATGTAAGATAAGTTTGACGGTTTAACCGTCAAATTTTTTTGGCATTTATCTCTTTCTTTTGGTGATAATATGATAGATGTTTTTGTCACATAAAAAACAAAGAATTGTAAATATAATGTCAAAAATATCAGGTAACATATACTCAAGAGGTGATGCCAATGTATGAATATTACAATAATGATTATAGAAGCAGGAAAAAGAGTATAACATTGAGTGTTAAATCAATGATTGCTGTTTGCATATTATGTGGATTCATAGGTGGAGGCATGTCCTTAGTCGGGTTTAATGTGTTTAACAAAGATGTTGACAGCGGAAATGCTTTTTTGGGTGCGACGGAGACACATGACAAAAGTCAGTCGCAGAACACAAAGAACATTACGAATATTTCTGTTGAGAGTGTAACATCCTATGCCAATGCAGTTGCAAAGAAGGTTTTGCCTTCGATTGTCGGTATTAATGTAACAACCAAGGTAGTAAACAAGGGATGGTTTGGAGATACCGTTACTGAAAAAGTGGGCGAAGGCAGCGGTATCATATACAAGGAAGATGGGTATATAATTACAAACTATCATGTGGTACAGGACTCCATTACAACAGCCGGAGAAATGAATCCTGACTCCCAGATAAAGGTGCATCTGTATGAAGACCCTGAAACAGGAATTGATGCTAGAGTCATTGGGTATGATATTGCATCGGATCTGGCGGTTATAAAAATCGAAAAGGACAATCTGACTGCTATAGAAATTGGAGATTCTGATAAAGTTGAGGTAGGAGACATAGTTCTTGCCTTGGGAAATCCCGGTGGCCTTAAATTTCTTGGTTCCGTGAGTCAGGGGATAATTAGCGGTCTTAACAGAAGCGTAGAAGTTGATGGTGTTTACAAAGACCTTACTCTGATACAAACGGACGCTGCAATAAATCCAGGCAATTCCGGTGGAGCTCTTGTGAATGTTGAAGGAAGGTTGATTGGTGTAAACAGTGTAAAACTTGCCGCAACAGGATATGAAGGAATGGGGTTTGCCATACCTGTGAATGATGTTGTCAGGATAATCGAGAGCTTGATTGAAAACGGAAATGCAGTTTACACATACCTTGGAATTACTGAGGATACAAGGTATACTGCAGAGCTTCTTGAGACGAACGGTTATCCTGGAGGGGTTGTCGTAGGTAGCGTGGCTAATGGAAGTCCTGCTGAAAAGGCGGGCATAAAGACTTACGACATAATTGTTGAATTCAATGGTATCAAGGTAAGGACCATGCAGGAGCTTCAGAATATAAAAAGCAGTTTGAGAAAAGGCGATGTGGTGAATATTAAGGTGTTCAGACAAACATCGTTGTTCAGAGGAGACTATATCACTTTCGATGTGACTCTTGCATAGGACTTTTGCCTCCTGTATAATGAACTTAAGTACAACATTTGGAGGTAAAAGATGCAAATAACGTTTGTTCAAGAGATAAAGGATTTAATGGTGCTGGATAAAGAAAGAATAGCACTGGAATCACATATTGATATTGATGATGAGGAGAACTTTGAAGAACTTTGCAAACTTGTTGATGAAGCTTATGAAGTGGCAGTGCCAAAAGTATGCATTACAAAGATGAAGGTGAGGATGGGAGAAAAGGATGACGAGGTGTATTTGAATGACATATTGTTCAAATCAAGGATTCTGGCCGCCAACATTAACGAAAGTGTGGATACATACGGAATTGTCTGTACTTGTGGAGTTGAAATAGAGAAATGGGCACAGAAATACAGAAATGACCCTCTTCTTGCGTATTTTGCCGATGCTATTATGGTGGAGGTGCTTGGAAACAGTGTTGTTTATGCAATGAAATATCTAAGCTCGTTGAGCGATATGAGCATATCACATGCAAGTCCGGGCTCAACAAGGGATTTTCCTCTTTCAAACCAGGTGAAACTGTTTGAGGCAATTGGCAATGTTACAGAAAAAACCGGAGTGTATCTGACTCCGGAATATCTGATGAAGCCTCTGAAAAGCGTTTCGGGCGTATACTTTGCAAACGATTCGGATTATTCCGATTGCAAGCTGTGCACAAGGATGGATTGCCCAAGAAGAAGAGAGCCTTATGACGACAGCATGTTCAGTAAGTTTTATTCATGAAAAACAAGGTTTAGTACAAGATATATCACGGGTTGGTGTATGAGATATATCCATATGGAGTGTCTTCCGCAGAATTTAAGAAATCTTATAATCAAGTTGTTTTTTGGGAAGTTTGGGAGCAGGCTCTTTTTGTCACTGTACAAAAGCCTTCCCAGAACAACTCCAATCATGAAATATCCCAGATGGGGAAACAATGGAAAATAGTCTCCCGAATTGAACTTTTCAGTTGTCAGTCCGAACATGAACAAGTATGGGTTATTGACATACTTGTTTTCAAATACATAACCGAGAATTACGATAGGAACTGCCAAAAGGGTTATTACCCATGAAGGCAGTTTTTTATATGTCGGATATAGTAGCATGCATATGCCCAAAAGGTGGAGTATGCCAAATACTATAGTTATTTCAGGGAACAAGAAATACGTTACTAGTGTTATTAACAGTCCGCAGCCCAGAACAAACAGGCCTCTTTTTATGCATCTTGAACCCAATGTTATGCTTATCCCGGAAATCAGAATGAACAGAACTCCGCCGTTTATCTGAATGAAATAATATATGTTTGGCAGTTTCAAATCGATCTTGTATATATACTCCAAATCGAATATTAGATGAATTATTACAACAAATATAATGAACAGTCCACGTAGTGCGTCAATTTCCCATATGCGTTCCTTTTTTGCCATCTTAATGCATACACCTCGATTATTGATTATATCTAGTTATTATATACTACTTTAGCGGGTATAGCCATAGGTTCAGTATTTCTTTTATATAATCCAGGAAGTTTTTCTTTTTGCAGGTGCTTTCCGCGTACAAATAGCAGCTGTATAAAACATCATCCTCGCATTTTATAACCAGCTCGCCAAGAATATCATCCTTATGAACTGTTTTTTTTGTAGATTTTTCATAATTGACTTCATAGTTAAGTTTATCATACTCTTCTTCAGTAAGAGGTAGGCAAACATCCTCTTTTAAAACTAGGTTGACATATGATTTTTTTCCTTTTTCTACTCTTGTTTTTCCCAAACTGCTGTTTTCTTTATACAGAGTATATATCTGATAATTGTCATATGCAAACTCAGTCATTTTCAAGGCGTCTGTTGTTCTCTGGTTTGTAGTATTGCAGCCCAGAATGACACCGATAATACGCATTCCGTTTCTTTCTGCAGTAATTACTATGCAGCGCCCTGCTTTGGACGTATAGCCTGTTTTTACTCCATCAATGCCATTGTTGGCGTAAAGCAAATTGTTTGTGTTGGACATGGTATGCCCGTCTATGGTTATTGTTTTTGTCGCAATTATTTTTCTGAACAGATCGTTTTTCATGGCTTCCTTGGTAATAAGGGCAAGGTCTGCTGCTGTTGTGTAATGGTTGTGATGGTCAAGGCCGTGAGGAGATACAAAACTTGTGTTGTATGCTCCTAATTCTCTTGCTTTTTGGTTCATCAATTCGCAGAACTCTTCAACACTACCTGCTATGTGTTCGGCAAGGGCAATTGCAGCATCATTTCCTGATCTAAGCATAAGTCCGTACATAAGGGCAAGTACGCTTATCTGTTCTCCTAATTCAAGGTTCATTGTAGAACCTCCTATCCGGGCTGCTCTCTTGCTTACTGTGGCGATGTCGTCAAGATTAGCCTTTTCAAGAACCAACAGCGCCGTCATTATTTTGGTTGTCGATGCCATAGGTATTCTGACATGCGCCTGCTTTTCATACAGAACCCTGCCGGAGTCAATTTCAATAAGAATTGCGTTTCGGGCATAAAAGGATGGTGTTTGTCTTGCGTTGGCAGCTGGAATGGGAAAGAAAGTAATTGCAATTAGGAATATTGCTAGTCTTATTCTGTTTTTCATTTACAAACCTCCATTTGCTTGTCTTTTAATATATATGGCAATGATTCAAAAATATTTCAGTAATTTTCTTCGGAAAAGTCGAAATTCGTCGACTGGAATTAATGGATATAAAAAATGCTTCTATTTAGAATTTGTAAAGGAGGCTGATTTTATGACAGTTGAATATTCCATTTCAGTATGTGTGGTTTTGTTTATTGCTGCGTTTTGCGTTTGTTTTATGCTTCGATTTCATAATTTTGCTATTAGAAGTGCAAATGAAATTGAGAAGGGTCCGACAAAAGCAGTCAGGGTGATTCGTGCAACTGATGCAGTGATGGATGCAGTGGAAGAGTAGGGATACTATGAAAGGGAGCATTTCAGTATTTGTTTGTCTGATTCTAGCCGCCGTCATTCTGCTTAACTGCGTTCTGATTGATACGGCGAAGGTGTATTCATTAAAATCAGGACTTTCAGCAAGAGTTGCCTTGTCAGGAGAATCTCTGCTGGCAGGTTATGATTCTATATTAAGAGAGCATTACAACCTCTTTGCTTTGAATGGAGGAAAGAATCTCAAAGAGGAGTTTCTTACGTATTTCAACGTGAGAAACATGGGATACAACATAGGGGGGTACTTTATTAATACTCCGAAAGGATACCTGCCGATGGATATACATAACTACAATGTGGATAATGTTGTTGTGGAGGTTTGCGACAACTTGGCAGATCCTTCTGTTTTGGAAAAGCAGATATATGAGGAAATGAAGATACGGACGCCTTTGAATCTTGGCAAAAGCATACTTGGCAAGCTAAGGATTTTAAGTCGAACGGATAACATGTCGGAAAGCTATTTGAAGGAAGCCGAGATAACTTCACTAATGAATGAAGTGACTGAAAAGATAGAAGAACTTAAAAGGCAGGTGGAGGGAGTATATCCTGGAGATGTTGCCTGTGTGAATGGTTATGACAAGCACAAAAGACATCTGTCATATGTTTTACTCGTATCATCTTTTGTTAATGTAATCAAATCTGAAAGTCCCGATACAAAAGAGTTTGAAAAAGCCATAACCGGGATGAAAGACGCCCTTCTAAAGATTAAGGGACAGGCCTCCATTTATCTTGAATACAATGTTAACGCAATAGCCAAGGTTAATGAAATTGAAAAGGTGCAAAAGCGTGCCAGGAATGAGATAAAGGAACTTGAAACATGGCTTGAAAAATACAGTCCAGAAGATGAGTTTGAAGTATATTACAAGCAGGTTATTACTGAGAAAAAGAATGCACTAAAAGAGAAGGTATTAAACATGGGTAACATGCACTTGCTGAAGCCGCTGAACAGCAATGCTGGTATACTTAGCAGGATTGTTGGGAGTGTAGACAGTTTGGTGCGACTTTTGGACTTTCCTGATGATTTGGTTTCGGTCAGTGATCTGGAGGGGAATATTAAGAACTTGAGTGACAAGGGAATCCAAACCAATTTGAAAGTTTATACCGGATATGAGGGGTTTGACGGGAAGTTTGCAGAATACGATCAGAGAAAGAAGGCAGAAAAGGATATTCGGAATCTGCTTAAGGAGTATGAGGCGGTGGTAATACCCCCAGAGGTGTACAGAACCCTTCCTTCAGTAGTTAGGGGAATAGATTCCGCTAGTCTGGAAGGGAGAATGCTGTCTGAAACCGAATCCCAGCTTGCACTTAACTCTCTTGCAATTGTACATAGTATTGTTTCATTGAAGGAGGATTTCAAGAGTTTCAAGGAAGACCCGCTTGATTACTTGACAAAGGGTGTATTGATAGATGACTACATAATGACGTATTTCGGCAGTTTTGTTAAGGAGATGGAAACAAGACCTCAATACTTAAGAAGCGAGATAGAGTACATTATAGCGGGGACTTCATACGAAAGTACAAACAGGCTTATCTGTGAATCCTTGATATTTGC
The DNA here is from genome assembly GCA_012838385.1 of Clostridiaceae bacterium. Classification (GTDB taxonomy): domain Bacteria; phylum Bacillota; class Clostridia; order UBA1212; family DUPL01; genus DUPL01. Next base: position 46,319 of record DUPL01000023.1, on the reverse strand, counting down.
GATAAGATTTGTTCTCAATGTATTACACATAATGTGTGATGCTGACAAGGTTGATCTGGCAAACAAGATAGGAAATGCAATAGCAGGAAGCATAACCTGTGGGATAGGGGGACCATTGTATGCGGTTTTAATCGTTGCGGGGTGGTCCATCTGTGAGTCGATGATTGATATAAAGGATTTGACAGAGGGTAGAAGGGTTCCCTTTTTAAAAAGAAAAAGCGAGTGGAGGTTTCATATAGATGGACTTCCTGGTAGTATACTCGATGATGAGTTGAATGGCTCTTCTTTTTTTAGTATGGACTACAACGATTATTTAAGACTGCTCCTGCCTTTTGTAGGCAGAGAGACAAAGCTTTTGAGAATATGTGACTTGATTGAGCTTAACATGACTGCATTTCTTAACAGAAGATACAGTATAAACGGAATGTATGCATCTATTAAAGTAAGTATTACTGTTGATGTAGAAACTTTGATTTCATACTCCTTGTTACCAAATCTCAAGAAAGATGACTATTTCTTTGAAATTTCGGAGGTTTATCATGGTTCGTACTGACAAAAAAGGCTCTGTTACTGTTGAAACGGCTATAACGCTGCCTTTGTTTATCTCGGTGCTGCTGATATTTTCATCTTTCCTTATTTGTATTGCGGCAGTAAACAGCATGTATTCAGCCCTATATAAAACGGCTTCCTTCTTTTCCGATTATGGTTACATATATCATGAAAAGGGAATAAAAAAGGTTGAAGATTCACTTTTGAAAGACATTGGCAGTCTTTTGGACGATAATGGAACCGGTCTTATACTGAAGCAGGCGAATATGAGACAACTTGTAGAAGGTGCAGACAACTATGTTTATGGAGAAATTGCAAAAAGCATATTCTTGCAGTATTTGAATGAAGAAAATGTTATTAAGAGCGGACTGGTAAAGTTTGATAATGTGACTTTTGCAGGAAGTAGCTTTTTTGATCATGGCGATGATGTAATATTTATTGTGCGTTGTGTTATGAAGCTGCCTCTACCGGTACCTGAGAAACTGGTTGAAGGATTTGAACTAAGGGGGAGGTTAAGGTTTCGCTGTTTCATAATTGGGGAAATGGGCTCATACAATGAAGCTGCGCCGGTAGAAACGTCTGTCTGGAGTTTAAACAACTTTGAGAGGGGAAGAATAATTAGGCAGGTGTTTGGTGCAAACCTGCCTTCAAACTATCCTGTGATTGCAAAGTTCGATAATGGAAAGGCAACAATGATAAAAAGTCTCGACCATACAGCGAAAACGTACCAGGATGTAAACACATTTAAAATGGCAATAAAGAGCATGATATTGGAGCTTTCGGAGTTTAATGGGAGAGATTACGGTGGTGTATCCATTAAAGCAGGGGATATAAAGAGGAGGGAACTTATATTGGTGATGCCAACAAATGATATGAATCCGGCGCAGGAGTTTGCTCTTATGGAGATAAGTTCTTATTGTCTGGCTAAGAATATTGTACTTATTGTGGAGAGGTACCAAGAGAAGAAATGACTTGTTACAATTTCTATATTCTGTTATAATACCGGCAGGAGGGATAAAAAATGTGGTTTGATAAGGCATGCCAGGCTGCAGATTATATCAAAATGAAAATAACGGAAAAATACAAGGATTACAAAGCTCCTAAAGTTTGTATTGTGCTGGGTTCTGCGCTGGGCAGTTTTGCGGATAGAATTGAGTCTCCACTAATTATACCGTATAGAGATATTGAGGGTTTTTCAGTTTCCACGGTAAGCGGACATGCAGGTAGACTTATTTATGGTTTTGTTAAGGAGAACCCCATTCTGTGCATGCAGGGCCGTACCCACATATATGAGGGAAATTCGCCTCAACAGGTTGTTCTTCCTTTAAGAGCATGCACTCTGCTGGGTGCAAAAAATGTAGTTCTGACAAATGCCGCAGGTGCCATTAACTACGATTACAATGTTGGAGAATTTATGGTTATAGAAGATCATTTGAGTTTCTTTCTTGATTCTCCCTTGTTTGGTAAGAATGAAGATGATTTGGGTCTCAGGTTTCCTTCCATGGATGAGGCTTATGATAAAGAATTAAGAGAAATTGCAATTGAATGTGCAAAAGAATTAGGAATATCAGTTCACAGCGGCGTATACGCATATATGAAAGGGCCTCAGTTTGAGACTCCTGCTGAAATAAGAGCCCTTCGAATACTAGGCGCAGACGCTGTAGGAATGTCAACAGTACCTGAAACCATAGCATGCGTGCACGCTGGTGCAAAGGTTTTGGGAATATCCTGCTTGTCAAATCTGGCTGCAGGGATGAGTGAGAAAAAACTTAGTCACGAAGATGTCAATAGGATGGAAGACATTGTTGCTAAGGAATTTGGTGATTGGATGGAGGCTTTAATATGCCGATTGTAATCAAGGATGCATGCATATACAAACATGCGCCGGGCGGAGCCCTCGTAAATGCAAATATATTTATAAAAGGAAACAAGATTCATAGAATAACAGACGATCAGGATGAAGTAAAAAGATTTATCGATGAAAATCCAGAAGTGGAAATAATAAGCGGTAAGAATAGAATTGTTCTACCTGGATTTGTAAATGCTCATACACATTCTCCGATGTCTGTTTTTAGAAATTATGCGTCCGACAGATCTTTGCATGACTGGCTTTTCAATATGATTATCCCCAAGGAACAGCTTTTGACTGAGGAGGATGCATATTGGACCAGCCTTGCCTCCCAGGCAGAGATGATAAGAAGTGGAACATGTGCTTTTGCTGACATGTATTTTCATTTTGAGTCTCTTGTCAGAGCTGTCAGAGAAAGCGGCATGCGTGTCAATTTGTCTGTAATGCCTCTTGCGAACAAGTGGGTAGACGGAAAAAGACAAACAGTTAGTAATGCGCAGGAAGCAATATCATTGTACAAGAAGTACAATGATGATGAAATGATAAAGCTATATTCGGAACTGCATTCGATTTATCTTTATGATATTGACATGATACATGTAAATGTAGAAGTTGCCAAAGAGTTAAATACAGGCATTCACATACATCTACATGAAACGGAAAAGGAAGTAAATGACTGTTTGAAGGAATATAACAAAAGGCCTATTGAGCTACTCAGAGAAAACGGGGTGTTTACGAGGCCTGTTATTGCAGCTCATTGTGTTGTTATGAATGATGATGATATAGAAATATTGAAAGAAGAGAATATTAATGTTTGCGAAAACATATCATCCAATTTGAAACTGGTAAGTGGTATTCCGAGAATTCCGGAAATGCTTGAAAAGGGTGTAAATGTTGCCCTTGGTACTGACGGGTGTGCAAGTAACAATAATCTAAACATGTTTGAAGAGATGCACATTTCTGCGATAGTTCACAAGAATCAGATGAAGGATCCGACTGTAATGCCTGCCCACAAATTAATAGAGATGGCGACAAAAAACGGATACGATGCAGTTGGTTTTAAAGACAGGGCGGGTGATGTGGCTGAAGGAATGCTGGCTGACTTGATGATGGTTGACATATCTAGTCTTCACTGCACACCGATTAATGAAGTTGCTGCCTGTATTGTATACAGCATGCAGGCGTCCGATGTGGACACTGTAATTATCAATGGCAGGACTGTTATGAAGAATAAAGAGCTTGTTACGATAGATGAAGAGCTTGTAAAACACAAGGTAAGGACAGTTGCAAAGCGACTGGGGCTATAGTAAAGGAGAGTTGTCATGTTAACGATAAATGATAACAATGCGAGATATGTAATAATAGATTCGAGTCTTGAAGATACCGAGGAAATTGCCATGGAGGACAATGTCTTGGTATTGCCTTTTGATGGCACGAAGATATATGAGGTGATACGTTATATTGATGGTGAACCTTTGTTTCTTGAGGATCATTATAAAAGACTTGTAGATAGTGCGAACACTGCAGGAATCAAAAATCTGATTTCCATGAGTGCATTAAGAGAATATGGGAAAGTTTTGCTTGAGGTAAACAGCCAAAAGGACTGCAATCTTAAGTTCATCTGTGCAAAAGGCGATGAGGAATCCTACGACAACTTCATAGTCTACCTAAGCAAGTTTTATTACCCTGAACCACAGGTTTACAAAACAGGTGTTGAAACAAGGGTAGTAGAGGAGACAAGAGAAAATCCTAATGCAAAGATTAGCAGGAAAGAGTATATAGATAAAATTAATGAATTTAAAGCAAAGCATAATATATACGAAGCAATTCTTAAAAACGATAAAGGTTTCCTGACAGAAGGCAGCAAGTCAAATCTGTTTTTTGTCAAGGGTGACACAGTATATACTGCACCACCCAGTCAGGTTTTGGTTGGAACAATGAGAAAGTATGTACTTAAAGCATGTGAAAACAATATGATTCCTATCAAGTTGGAGGCGGTTCATCACGATAATATTAGTGAGTATGATGCTGCTTTTTTGACAGGTACGTCAATAAAAGTTTTGCCAATTGTGAAAATAGACGAAGTTGAATATAAATCATCAAAAAATGAAATCGTTTTAAAACTGATGAAGGGTCTTGAACAAATTATTAAAGAGTATTACAATTCCAATAATTAAATAATGGAAAGTGGGGGAGATAACATGAAAATTGCCTTTTCAACCTTGGGATGCCCCGATTGGTCTTTTTCGGAGATACTGTCTACAGCCAAAGATTTTGGTTATAATGGTATAGAAATCAGGGGTTTGAAGAATGAAATATTTGCACCAGCAGCGAGAGAGTTTAAAGAAGACAGAATTGAAACTACTAGGCAGTCTTTAAAAGAACTTGGTCTCGAAATTGCGTGCTTTTCTTCTGCCAGCTATCTTTTTGATAAGAAGAATACTGAAGATGCCATTAAGGAAGGATGTAGTTATATAGATTTGGCGAACAAGATGGGTGTTGAATACGTAAGAGTTCTTGGTGACAGGGACCCGCATCCATCCAAAGACATTGATGATGACTTTGTAAGAGAAAATCTGCAGTATCTTGTTGACTACGGAAATGACAAAGGAGTAGTCCCTTTAATTGAGACTAACGGCGTCTTTGCTGATTCCAAAAGACTCGTCAAACTGGTTGATAAAATAGATGGAAATGTAGGTATTCTATGGGATATCCATCATCCGTGCAGGTTTTTCAGGGAGAATCCTCAAGATACTTTTGATAGGATTGAACCGTATTTGAGATATGTTCATTTCAAAGATTCCGTATTTGAATCCGGTCAGGTGAGATACAAGATGCCCGGATACGGTGATCTTCCTGTCAGACAGGCTATCAACCTCCTTTTGGATAATGATTTTGAAGGCTATGTTTCTTTGGAATGGGTTAAAAGATGGTATTATGATCTTGAGGAACCAGGAGTAGTATTCATGCATTTTGCACATTATATTAGAAAACTAGAAAGAAAGAAAGGTAAGTAAAATATGAAGAATATACCGCTATATGAAGTAGATCAAATTTCTACATTAAAGGACATGATAATTAATTCCGAAAAGAAGTTCGGAGACAAACCGGCGTTTTTAAAGAAGGTCCCAGGAATCGACAATTATGTACCTGTAACATATAAACAGTACAAGAAAGATGTGGATGCGTTAGGCACCAAGCTTATTGATCTGGGATACAAAGACGAAAAGATAGTGATTATTGGTGAAAATAGGTACGAATGGTCTTGTTCTTATCTTGCTGTTGTAAATGGAGTAGGAGTTGTTGTTCCTCTTGACAAGGAACTTCCGGAAAATGAGATAGAACTGTCAGTCAACAGGGCAGAGGCAAGTCTTGTTATTTTTTCACCAAAACTAATTGACAAGATAGATAATTTATATAGTAAACTTCCAACTGTCAAGGAATATATTGTGATGGATGACGAATCCAGTGACGACAGATTTGTTGCCTTTGGTAAACTGTTGAAGGATGGCCATGAACTGCTTGATAAGGGAGACGATAGATTTACAAGTAGTGAAATAGATCCTGAAGAAATGAAGATTCTTCTGTTTACTTCAGGTACAACAGATGTTGCAAAGGCTGTAATGCTTAGTCATAGGAATATATGTGAAAACCTTATGGCCATGTGTTCCATGACATACATTGATGAAAATGACGTTTTTCTTTCAATACTGCCCATACATCATACTTATGAGTGCACCTGTGGTTTCCTTTGTCCTTTGTACAGAGGCAGCACTGTTGCTTATTGCGAAGGACTCAGACATATTGCGAAGAATATGGCTGAAGCCAAAGTTACAATTGTTCTCGGCGTGCCATTGGTATTTGAGTCCATGTACAAGAAAATTTGGGACGGTATAAGGAAGGCAAAACAGGAGAAAAAGGTCAGGTTTGCTATTAGACTTAACAACTTCTTGAAGATTCTTGGTATGGATAAATCTAAAAATATGTTTGAAAAAATTCATGCTAGTTTTGGCGGTCATTTGAGACTTTTAATCAGTGGAGCTGCTGCAATTGATCCTGAAGTTGCCAAAGGTTTCAGGGATTTGGGCATACTTTTCATACAAGGCTATGGTCTTACCGAGTGTGCACCCATTGTTGCGCTTAACAGGAATGTGGATTTCAAGGACGCAGCAGCAGGTTTGCCAATGCCTGGTGTTGATATAGTTATAGATAATCCTGATGAAAATGGCATAGGAGAAATTATTGTAAAAGGTCCAAATGTCATGCTCGGATATTACAAGGATGAAGCTGCTACCAAGCAGGTAATTGACTCCAAAGGATATTTCCACACAGGTGACCTTGGCTATATGGATAAAGAAAAGTTTGTTTATATTACTGGAAGAAAGAAGAATGTAATTGTTACAAAGAATGGTAAGAACATATTCCCTGAGGAAATTGAATATCTTCTTTTAAAGAGCCCATATATACAGGAAGTGCTGGTTTATGCCTCAGATGAAGCGGGAGATACCATTGTAAAGGCAAATATATTCCCCAATTTTGAAAAGATTGAGGAAGACTTCAAAAATGGTGTAATATCATCTGATAACGTTGAGGCAATAATCCAAAGTGAGATTAAAAATGTTAACAAGCAGTTGGTTAACTACAAATCGATTAGAGGTTTCAATATAAGGGAAACAGAGTTTAGCAAGACCACTACTAGAAAGATAAAGAGGTATGTTGAAGAAAATAAAGCGGAGAACGATTAAAGCGCTATGAAAAGATGTGATGTAGCAGTCATTACTAATAATTCAAGTGGTATAAATTTGGCCATTAATTTGGACCGAAAAGAGTATCATGTTGCCTTGTATGATGTGGATATAGTAATCGATGGGAAAGTTACTACTGTAAAGGACCAGAATACAAGGCTCATTAGTACTGACATACAGCAGATTTATGACTTGAGTACGCTTCTTTTAATATTGGATGATCCGAAAATTGTGTTTATTATCGGAGACAACAATGTGTTTGCGGAGCAAATGCTGTCAGTTTTAAAGGAAAGACTTGATGCAGGAGATATAGTAATTGACTGCTGCAATACATATTACGAGGATACTGCAAACAGAACCAGGTCCTTTGAGCAGATGGGGATTCTTTATCTGGGTACTGGCCTTGTTGGCGATACTTTGAAACAACCTTGCCTTATGCCTGGAGGTTCATACAGTGCGTATATGGCTTCGATAGACATTCTTCAGGATTTGTCTGACAAGCATTGTACATATATGGGCCCAGACGGCGCCGGCCAGTTTGTAAAAATGGTTCATGATGCTATAGAATGGTCCATTTTACAGCTAATATCTGAGCACATTGGTGTTCTTAGAGCAGGACTGGACTTGGAATATGAGGAACTCCATTACCTTCTGTGTGACTGGAATTCCAAAGAGACTTTAAACAGCTATTTGCTCGATGTTGTTGCTGACATTATTGGAAGATACGACTTCGAATCAAGACGACCTCTTATCGATATTGCTTCTGATGTGGTTGGTTTTGATCTGTCGTCCAGCTGGATTGGTAAGAGTGCCATGCTTTTGGCGGTACCAATTCCAACACTTACAGAAGCAATAAATGTGAGATTCCTTACATACATGAAAGGCGAGAGGCAGGCAATATCAAATTTTCTGCCTTCGTTTTCAATAAAAGTATCTGGAAATGAAAGTCAAAGCTATATCTCAAGAGCGGAAAGCTCCTTGTACATATGTTTAAGTTTGACATATGTTCAAGGTTTTGATTTGATTGCAAAAGCCTCTGATATGTATGGGTGGCAAATGAACATTGGAGACGTTGCTCAAGCATTTTCCAATGGTTCGTATATCAAATCAAGAATGCTTAACAGAATAGTGAATCTTTTAAAGAAAAACAGAAGTTATAAAAATCTTTTAATGGACTCCGATTATTTGCGTGTGTCAACATCTCATTTTCCTTCGTTAAGAAGAATGGTAGCAACTGCTGCTGAAGGAGGGTATCCGATGCCATGCACTTTTGCATGTCTTTCATACCTTGACACAGTAGCACAATCAAAACTTCCAACGGGCATTATTCAACTTGCCAGCGACTATATTAATGGAAGCGGGTATGAAAGAATCGATAAAGATGGGGTTTTCTATGCGGATTGGCATGACCCCAATTCTGGAACAAGAAGTATAAAATCAAGAACCTGACTGTTCCTGTCTTAGTCTTGATTCTTCTTCCATTGCTTTTTTCTCCTTTATCTTGTTTTCAAAAGCAATATCTTTCTTTATTTGCACATATGCGTTTCCGGTCAAGGCGGTATGTGCTAGGTAAACTATTCCTCTGAATATTCCTTTGGCAAAGAAGCCGTATAACGAGAGGATTAGTGATATGGGTTCTAGTGGTAGAGACCACCAGTTAAATATTGTTCTTAAAAAACCAACTTCAATGCCCATAAGTAGAAAAACAAAAAGTATAACGAAGCTAAAAGCTCCTATGAACTGGTATAGGAAGATTCCTTTTAATATTCCCTGTTTTCTTTTGTATCTTAAAACGTAGCAGATGATGATATGAACTATGACATATAAAAATGAAAAAATGTATGCAAAAACAGGGTTTACTCTTTCAAATGAGAAATTGTCCAAACCAAATATTTTTATAATCAATATATTCAACAGAATCAATACAGATGCTGTTACAAGCATCTGTTTGTTGTTTCTATCATTCATTCTACTTAGACTACTCCTTAATAAATCATAATTTGTCGGTTGGCAGTACATACAGTAGAATAGAGAAGAAGTGGCATATGCTGCCTGCCAATACAAACAAATGCCAGATTGGATGTGCATAAGGTATCTTGATAGCATAAAATAGAATACCCAAAGTATAAAGTACTCCTCCTGCAATAAGCAGTATTATTCCACCCATCTTAAGGTTTTCAACAAGGGGTTTCATGGCAAAAATTATTACCCATCCAGATAATATATAGCTTGCCATTGAAAATTTTTTAAACTTCTCCATATTGATAGAGTTGAAAACAATTCCAAGAATTGCGGTTGCCCATACAATTCCAAAAAGTACCCAGCCGATTGGTCCTCTAAGGGTAACCAAGGTATAGGGCGTATAGGTGCCGGCAATAAGGAGGAAAATAGAGCAGTGATCGAATATTCTGAAGACCTTCTTTGCGATTTTATGTGTAAGCGCATGATACAAAGTGGACATAGTATACATTATCACCATTGTCGCACCATATATCGATGCGCTTACAACACCCATTGCGTCTCCATATAACGCCGCAAATACTATGCTTAAAACTAATGCAGCAATACCTAACAATGCTCCAATTCCATGTGTTATACTGCTGAATATCTCTTCTCCCAAGGTGTAAAAATTGTTTATTAGTTTCCTTTTTTTAGTTTCCTTCATTAGTAAATAACCTCAAATTTAATATTCAAACTCTAGTATATCATTATTGGAGCGTTTTTTCAAGTTTAAACGTTATTTCTTCTTTTTCTTAACCAATATTACAACTACAACAACAGCTGCAACAACTACCGCTGCTGGTATAAGGACATAATGAATAGGGAAGGATTCGTCCTTCTTTTCATCCTGTTTGGCAGGAGTGCTGGTAGCTGTAGATGTTGGGGCAGAAGTTGTTGCTTTGGTTGGCTCAGGTGTTTTTGTAGGTTCCGGAGTTGGTGTTCTTGTACGATCCGGTGTGAAGTTTAGTGCTTCTTCTTCCGATGTGAAGAAGGCTATGTATTCAAGGTCAAACTCGGAACCGGTTAGTATTTGTCCGCCTGGGAAGTCAGTAAACATGCAGTCCAATCTTATACCTCTGATAGTATCTGTCCATAATGATTCTTCAAGCGTAAAAGGATACCTTTTGTCTTGTGACCATTCGGCAGTTGCTAGGTTTCTATCTTTCATATTGAATACGTATTCTTTGAATTCCTCGTCGTCTTTAGATATTGGCACTAGTGTGTTTGTATCTCCTTTTATACCTGATCCTGCATCAAAGTGGAACTGGAAAAACTCAGCGTTGCTGTTGTTTTTAATCTTAAATTTGCACCACTGATAAAGGTCGCCGTCAAAAGGATCAATTAGTAGCATAAAATATGGATCTCCATTTCCACCTTCATCTGGTCCGTTCAAGGTAACCAGGTGAAGATGGTTATCTTCCCATTCAATCTCCACATTGGTGGCGGTGCCTACATAGTAGAAGAAGCTTTCTTCAAAGTAAAAGTCATACACAATTGGTTCGTCCTCCGCATTAACGTATGCGGGTGTCAGGATAAACACAAGAATGATTGCAAAACAAAGCATTGTTTTGAGTTTCATATTCAATTCTCCTTTCCCTTTGTTGAAGAAAGTTTAGCATATGCAATGTGATTGTTCAAGTACTATTGATTAATTATGAAAAAAATAGTAATATTGACGTTGGTGAATCTAATAACTTTTGAAGGAGTTTTACATGAGAAAAATAATTGATTTTGTAAAAGGAATCTTTATTGGTATTGCCTTGGTCATTCCGGGCTTGTCAGGAAGCATCTTCGCAGTTGTTGTCGGTCTATATGAATCCATATTGAATGCTGTAAACAATATACGTAAAGAATTCAAGAAAAGCTTTCTCTTTCTGCTTCCTATAGTTTTAGGAGTGGGAGTCGGTATTCTTGCTTCTACGAAACTTGTTTTATGGGTAACAGAAAACTACAAGCAACAATCATATTTTTTCTTTATTGGACTTGTTCTTGGCAGTCTGCCACTTATACTGAGGAAAGTTAAAGGCATAAAGTTCAAGCCACAGTATCTTCTTATAACTGTTGCTGCTTTTGTTGGGCTTATGCTTATTTCCTTCCTCCTTACGGGTAATGTGGACGAGTCTGCTGCAAAACTTCCTAAGATAGAGAAGATTACTGGTGTGGATGATGTTTTAATACTGACGTTTGCTGGCATATTCTCCTGTGCTACGATGTCGATACCAGGTGTCAGTGGTTCTGTTATGCTGATGGTTGTAGGGCATTACGGTAGCGTTTATAACGCAGTAGGGAATTGTGCTGACTTTTTAAAGGCATTGCTGACAGGCAATATTGATGAAGCAAAGGTTGCTGCATCCTCAATTCTTGTTGTGCTTCCATTTATGATTGGAGCAGTTATTGGTATTGCTTTAATTGCAAAAATTCTTGTTTATCTGCTAAAGAAGTATGAAGCGCAAATGTATTACGGAGTTGGAGGTTTGGTTGCTGGAGCCGTTGTAACTCTGTTGACTGAAGCGATAAAGGACCCTACTTTTACGTTCTCGATTGGTGTAGGAAAGTTCCTTTTAATCCTGTTAATCGATGCGGTGCTAGTTGTTGTAGGTATTATTTGCACGAAGTATTTGGATAAGTAGAAAAGAATAATGGGTAAAAAAACATCCTTATGTCAGACATAAGGATGTTTTTTTGTTGGCAGGGGAGACGCGACTCGAACACGCAACACACGGTTTTGGAGACCGTTGCTCTACCAATTGAACTACTCCCCTTTGGTTTTGCGAATACAATTATACTATGAGAAAACAGTATTGTCAACAACATAAACTAAATTTTTTGCATTCAGACTTGTCCGTAGTAGTACATTAATTTTCCCTTATTTAATTCAAAAAATATTTAATTATTGATAGATTGCTAAAGTCTAATAGTTTATGCTTATAAAAAAAGAGCATAAAAAGACAATTGCAAAGGTGTGTAAAGATTATGGCTCATGTATTTAAAACAATCGCATATACAAGTTTAGAAGATTTTGTTTATGGCAAGGCGTTAAAGCCTGTAACGTTGAACAATGGAATGGTTATTGGCGGAGGAGTTTTGTATCCTGAAATAAACTTCACACTACCACCAATGCTGATTACAAAAGAAACAATGCCTGATGTAATCAGAAATTACAAAGAGATAACAAAAGGAATATGTGAAAGAGCTAAAGAGTTGTCAGTTCCTGGTTTCGTCGCTGAAATTGAAACACTGCCGCCAATGACGGAGAATCCGGAATGGGGTATTGAAGTATGCAAGACTGTTGTTGACATTATTAAGGAGTATGATGCAAAAAGCGGGGTTAAAGGAGCGGTAAGAATTACTCCAAACGATATTCGTGAGGGTAACAAGCTTGAGCATATGTGGCATGGAAGACACTGGGAGAACATATTAAAAACTTTTGAAGGATGTGCAAAAGCGGGAGCAGACCTCATGGCCATTGAGTCGGTAGGTGGGAAGGAAACCCATGATGAAGCAGTCATGTTTTGCGATATATCAAAGTCCATATTTGCACTGACGGTTCTGGGTGCAAGGGACATGGCGAAACTCTGGAGTGAAATAGTGAGAATAAGTGATAAGACTGGAGCGATTGCATCTGGTGATACTGCCTGTGGTTTTGCAAATACTGCGATGGTATTGGCTGACAAAAACTATATTCCTAAAGTGTTTGCAGCAGCTGTAAGAGTAATATCCGCTGTAAGAAGTCTTGTTGCCTTTGAGGTAGGGGCAAAAGGTCCCCACAAAGACTGCGGATATGAGGGGGTATATGTAAAAGCAATTACAGGGACCCCGATATCCATGGAAGGGAAAACTGCCGCTTGTGCTCATCTGTCTCATGTTGGAAATATTGCTGTTTGTGTTGCCGATTTATGGAGCAATGAGTCCATACAGAATATAAAATTGCTTGCAGGCATGGCGCCACTTGTGTCCTTTGAGCAGCTTGCATACGACTGCAGGTTGATGAACAGGGCGATGGAGACCGGAGACAGCATTTTGTTAAGAGATCTACATGCTGACAGCGACAGCTACTATGATCCACAAGCATATGTGTTAAGACCCGATGTGGTTTTAGATATTTCAACGGAGCTGGTTAAGACTAAAACCCATTATGAAAGAGGAAAGAAGGCAGCTTTGCTTGCATTTGAGCATATTCGTTCTGCTCATGAAAAAGGTAAGTTGAAACTTGATGACAGGGAGTTGTCCTGGCTTGATAATCTGTCTGAGACTGTAAAAACACTTCCAGAGGATGTAGAAGAGTTTATTGACAATGTTATAGATGATTGTGAGAATCTGGAACCAAAAAAATATGATATGTAATGTAAGGAGAGTGTGGAAATGAAGATATTGGAAGATATTTCATTGGCAACGCAAAAAGGAAAGGCTAAAGATGTAAAACAACTCGTGACAGAAGCGCTTGAAATTGGAGTTTCTGCGCAAGAGATTCTTGACAAGGGTCTCTTGGATGGTATGGGCAAGCTGGGCGTTCGATTCAAAAATAATGAAGTGTATGTACCGGAAGTACTTATTGCTGCAAGAGCTTTGAATAACGGTACCGAAATATTAAGCTCAAAGTTGATTGAGGAAGGTGTAAAACCTATTGGGAAAGTCGTTATTGCCACTGTTAAGGGAGACTTGCACGACATTGGAAAAAACCTTGTTAAAATGATGTTGGAAGGTGCAGGTTTCGAAGTTATTGACCTGGGAACGGATGTAAGTGATGAAGAGATAGTTAAAGTTGTACAGCAAGAAAAACCCCAAATACTTGCTCTGTCAGCACTTCTTACAACGACCATGACAAACCAGAAAGTCGTTATTGAGACACTAAAGGAAGCAAATCTGCGCGACAAGGTGAAAGTCATGGTTGGTGGCGCTCCTGTAACACAGACCTTTGCGGACGAGATAGGCGCTGATGGTTATGCAGAAGATGCCGCAACTGCTGCGGAAGTAGCTAGAATGTTGATATAAAAGCGGCGAAGGCCGCTTTTTTATCAATCACAAAACATATTAAACAATTGACCTTCAATATCTAGTATGTCTTCTAAAGAAATTATTGTATTATCTGACATTATGATTGTTCTTTTGTACTCGTCAATTTTCCTTACATAGCCTCTTATGCTTACATATTTACCACCTGTTTTCTTTTCATCAGGTTTGAAATACGTTATTATCAATTCAGGATGATCGTTTATCCACTCTGCAATCATTATGATTTTTTGATTTATTACTTCCTTCATGTAGTCGTCAAGTTCTATTTTTTTGTCTGTAAGTCTTGCGGTTTCCATTATAGCAGAGTCGTGACCTGTAAGAGCTGCAAAGGGTGAGAACTGAAAGGCTCTTTCCTGCCTGGACATTTTTGGTCTTTTTGATGGAGGACGAGATAGATTTATTATGTCATCGTAATTCTTACTCATGCCTTATGCCCTCCTATTTGCTTGTTTCTGTCCATAGCAGTTGCTCCTTCTTCCAAGTTCATTCCTTTTACAACAGCGTTTTTTCCGTACTTCTTTTTTATTCCCAATATGGCTTGTTGTATCTTTTTTTCTTTTTCCTCTTGCTTCTCCACATTTATTCCATCTTGCAAAGAGTTATAAAATGCTAGAAGATCCAGCTGCTCACAAACCTTTTCTTCCTGGTTTGTCTTTTCGTCAACAACACGATTGAATGTTATTGTAATTCTCCTTACAAGCAAGTTTTTGTCTACAATTCTATCAAAAAGTTCAGTTGCCGCTTCTGTAATCATTTTGGTGGAGGAGGTTTGTTTTGGCAGGTTTATTGTGCCTCTTGCGGACTTTGGAACGGTTCTGCCATAGCTGTCAGTGGTAATTGGCCCTTTATATGTTTTTCTTATCTCTGCATTTGTCAGGTTTTCGATATCATATCCTACTGTCATGACAATCTGGCTGGTTAATAGTCTTTTGTCCACCAAATCAAGAACCAGAAGGTCAGTCATTTCTCTTGCAACGAGTCTTGCCTTATCAAAAGTATACGGCTCTGTCAATACCTGACCGGAACACAGACTGTTTGTTTCGGGTTTGTACGCTTTGATATCTTCAATTGTACATGGCTCATAGCCCCAGGCATGATCAATTAATAGTTCAGCATTAACTCCAAACAGTTTGTAAAGCAAATCTTCGTTATAATAGTCTGAAGGTTTACCTAATGAGCATCTTGCGATATCTCCCATGGTATACATGCCGTGCTGTTCCAGTTTTTTTGCATATCCTTTACCTATGCGCCAGAAATCTGTCAATGGTCTGTGGGACCACAACTCCTTTTTGTAGCTTTTTTCATCAAGCTCTGCAATCCTGACACCGTGTTCATCCACCGGGGTGCGCTTTGCCTGTATATCCATTGCGATTTTTGCAAGATATAGATTGGTACCTATTCCAGCAGCTGCGGTAATGCCCGTATTTCCAAGTACATCAAGGAGAATTCTAGTTGCGAATTCACGACCTGTGAGTTTATAGGTGTCCAAGTAATGTGTTGCATCTATAAAGACTTCGTCAATGGAATACACATGAATGTCTTCGGCTGCAACATGCTTTAGATAAATATTGTATATTCTAGTGCTGTAATCGATATAATGGGCCATTCTGGGAGGTGCAATAATATAATCCAGGGAAAGGTGAGGAGATAGTTTTAATTCCTTGTCGTCAAAGGAGGACCCTGCAAATCTACCACCTGGTGCTTTGGAGAGACGCTGTTTGTTGATCTCACTTACTTTTTGCACAACCTCAAAAAGCCTGGGTCTGCCCGGAATTCCATAGGCTTTGAGAGTTGGTGTAACTGCAAGACATATGGTTTTCTCGGTGCGGCTTTCATCCGCTACAACCAGGTTAGTGGAAAGAGGATCCAGTCCGCGTTCCATACATTCTACAGAAGCGTAAAAGGACTTCAAATCTATCGCAATATATGTTCTGTTTTCCAAAGTTGTTATGTCTCCTCCTTCAAAATAATTATATACTTATCACATAGTATCCATCCTGGATGTACCTCTTCATTCCTGCATGCCCGTTCATATCGTCTAGTAGATTAAGTCCTGATTCAAGATTTTTCTCGTAAACGCCCAATACCTTTGAGCATGCAAGGCAAACGCCTGCAATTAATCCTTGTTCTTTCGCCCGCATGTATAGTGGGTTTTTCTCGAATTCAAATACTGAAACAAGTTTTACAGATGCACCTTCAAGTATGATCTTTACTTCAAAAGAACTTCCAGCCAAATCCAATGCATTAAGCAGGATATGCTGAAAACACATCTTTTCGCCTGTCATTCCATAGAACATTATTTTCTTCATTTCATGCTCCTCCTTTTATGTATATATGTAGATTATATCATAAAAGCAGGGTATACGATATCAGAATCACATATGACCTGCAATTTAAATGGTCTTTACATTCGTTTTCTTTTGTGCTAGAATTTATAATTGTTTCGGGGTGTAGCTCAGTTTGGTGGAGCGCTTGCTTCGGGAGCAAGAGGCCGCAAGTTCGAATCTTGTCACTCCGACCATTAAATGTAATTCCCTTCCAATTTTACAGGGCTTTACAACCAATTTCATTTATGCTATAATACATGTCGGCGTCGGGGTGTAGCTCAGCTTGGCTAGAGTGCTTGCTTGGGGTGCAAGAGGTCGCAAGTTCAAATCTTGTCACTCCGACCATAAAGACTGTCAATACAAACGACAGTCTTTTTTTATATGCTTTGAAAATGGTATAAATTAACTGTTGTTATTGAAAATATGTTGTTTTAAGTGTATAATAAATAAAAAAAGGTGTTGGATTTATGAGAACAATAGCAGTCCTAGGTTGTGGAAATATGGGAGGTGCAATTATAAGAGGAATTGCATCAGGGCGTGAGAAGATTGCCAATATAAAAGTTTATGACAAAGACCTTTCAAAGGTCGAGGCCATCTGTGATGAAACAGGATGTATTTCATGCAGCAGCGAAATTGATGCCGTTAATGGATCCGAAGTTGTTTTTATTGCTGTAAAACCTGATATGGTGCGGAAGCTTTTAGGTGAAATAAAGGATGCATGCAAGGGCAAGATAATTGTCTCAATTGCTGCAGGAGTAAACGTGTATACTTTTCTTGATATATTGGGTCATAATGCAAAAGTTGTCCGTACAATTCCCAATCTGCCGGCAGTCGTTGGAGAAGGACTTGCGGGATTGTTCTTTCATAATGTAAGTGATGAAGATAAGGTATATGTAGAGAGACTGTTTTCTAGTTTTGGAAAGACTGTTACTGTATACAAAGAAGAGCAGATTGATGAAATGATTGCTGTCACATCAAGCTCGCCGGCATATATCTGCATGTTTGTTGAAGCTCTTGCAGACGGAGCAGTGCGTGCAGGATTCAATAGAGATGATGCTTACAAAATGGCTTTACAAACCATATACGGAACAGCAAAACTTATGTTGGAAAAAAACATTCATCCTGCGGTATTGAAGGATCAGGTATGTTCGCCTGGCGGGACCACTATAGAAGGAGTTGCCGTATTGGAAAAAGCAGGTTTTAGAAATGCGGTTCTGGAAGCCATGACGGCAGTGAGTGATAAAGTAAAGGTATTGAGTAAAGGATAAGGTGGAAATGAAAAAAGTTCAGATTTATACTGACGGCGCATGTTCGGGAAACCCAGGTCCTGGAGGGTATGCTGCCATACTCATATACGACAAGCATGAAAAAGAGATATGGGGATATGAAGACAATACAACTAACAACAGAATGGAGCTTATGGCACCAATAAAAGCCTTGTCGATGTTGAAAACCAAATGTGAAGTTGAAATTTATTCGGATAGTGCATATGTTGTAAACAGTTTCAATATGGGATGGATATATGCCTGGAAGAAAAACGGATGGAAGAAGGACAAGGGTCAGGAGCTAAAAAATGTTGACCTGCTTCAAAAATTGTATGCTCTTTGTCAAAAGCACAAAGTTACCTGGCACAAGGTAAAGGGACACAGTGACAATGAATACAACAATCGCTGCGATGCTCTTGCGGTAAATGCAATAAAGGAACTGATAAAAAAAAAGAAGGAAAACAATGAAAATAGTGGATTTTATGAAGGAGATTTGAAGGAAACTGTCATATCAATAGAGGAAATATTCAAAGGCAAGGTTTTCGATGTGAATGTATTGCAGGTAAAAATGCCTGATGACACGGTGGCTCGCAGGGAGATTGTTTCACATCCGGGAGGAGCAGCCATCTGTGCTGTTGATGATGAGGGTTATGTGTATACGGTTGTCCAGTACAGGATTGCAACAAGCGGTGAGCTGATAGAAATACCTGCAGGCAAGGTGGAGAAGGGTGAAGATCCGAAAGAATGCGCCAAAAGGGAACTGGCTGAAGAGACAGGTTTGATTGCAAAAGAAGTAAGACATATTGTAAGCTTTTATGCAACACCTGGATACTGCACAGAAATGCTCCACATATATCTTGCTACAGGTCTAGAAGAGGGTAATCTCAACAGAGACGAGGGCGAATTTCTTCATGTAAGAAAATACAAAATCGATGAATTAATGAGAATGATTCAAAATGGGGAAATTACGGATGGTAAAACAATAATTGCAGCAATGTGGGCAAAAATGAATTGGAGATGATTCATTTGAGAATGTATGACATTATTCATAAAAAGAGACATGGGAAAAAACTAAGTGAAGATGAAATTAAGTATTTTGTGACCGAGTATACAAAAGGGAACATACCTGATTATCAGGCATCTGCTCTTTTAATGGCCATTGCGATAAACTCAATGGACAAAGAAGAAACTTCGTATCTTACCAAGTGGATGGTGAATTCTGGGGAGGTACTGAGTCTTGATTCGATTCCCGGCAAAAAGACAGACAAACACAGTACAGGAGGTGTTGGGGACAAAACCACACTTATATGTGCAATGATTGTTGCAGCCTTGGATGTGCCTGTGGCAAAAATGTCAGGAAGGGGACTGGGGCACACAGGCGGCACTATCGATAAACTTGAATCCATCCCCGGATTCAGAACAAGCCTGACAAGACAGGAATTTATTGAACTTGTAAAAAAGAACAATATTGCCATATGTGGTCAGTCGGAGTCCCTTGCGCCTGCGGACAAATTACTATACGCATTAAGAGATCAGACAGCGACTGTTGACAGTATTCCACTTATTGCATCCAGTATAATGAGCAAGAAGATTGCTGCAGGCAGCGACTGCATTGTATTGGATGTAAAGGTTGGGAAAGGCGCATTTATGAAAACCTTTGATGAAGCAAGGGTTTTGGCTGACCTTATGTGTGAGATTGGCGCATCCATGAATAGAAAAGCTGTTAGCGTCATATCCGATATGAACGAACCTCTCGGTTATGCAATTGGCAATTCTCTTGAGGTTGTTGAGTCGATTGAAACATTGAAGGGAAACGGACCTGAAGATCTTTGCAGCATTGCAATCAAGCTGGCCGCCAATATGGTGTCTTTGGCTAAAGATATTGGCTATGAGGATGCTGAGAGGTTGTGTAAGGAAGTATTGGAAAACGGGAAGGCTTTGGGAAAGTTTCGTGAGTTTGTCAAATGTCAGGATGGAGATACGAGAGTTGTTGACGACTATACAGTATTCAAGCAGCCAAGAAGAGTATTTGAATACAACTCTGAGAAAAGTGGCATGATTAAGAGTATCGATTCGTATAAGATTGGAAATGCTGCATGTATACTTGGAGCAGGCAGGACTGTAAAAGATGGTAAGATTGATCCCTCTGCAGGCATCGTTTTGGAACGAAAGTCAGGCGAAAGAGTTGAAAAGGGCGAATGTTTGGCGAAATTGTATACCGATATTGACAATATCGATAATGCGATAAATATATTGAATACTGCCTGGGAAATTGAGGAAGGAGTGTGATTTTATGAAAACAAAAAGAGTGTTTTCTTTATTGCTTTGCATGATTCTAGTTTTTACCAGTTATGTTGGTATTTTTGCGACAGGCTATTCTCAAACTGAGGCAAACTCAATATATTCCAATGCTGATGTGAAAGACTTGAGTGCAAAAGGTTTTTCGCTTCTGGATTTTGATTCGGGTACCATTGTTTATGATGGGAATGGAGATAAGAAATTTCCTGTTGGAAACATGATCAAGTTAATGACACTCTATCTTGCTTTCGAGGCAATTAGCAACGGTCAAACGACATTGGATACTGAATTTGCCGTTGTACAAAGTGCTCAAGATAAATCCATAGGAAGAGAAAGAGTGTTTTTGGATGCAGGTAAAAAGGAAAGAATAACGGTTGGCCAGGCGATTGAAGCAATATGCATAGCGTCAGCAAATGATGCTGCATATGCTCTTGCTCATTACATAGGGAAAAACGAAGACGGTTTCGTTGAAATGATGAACAAAAAGGCGCTGGAGCTGGGACTAAAGAATACCTTCTTCACCGACTCTGCAGGTATTGAAGATGGACATTACATGTCAGCAAATGATGCTGCTATTCTGTCGTATCACTTGATAAAGAATTATCCAGATGTTTTGAATTACACCATAAAGACCTATGGAGAGTTTGAACATTGGTCAACGGGTCAGGAAAAAACAATGATGGTGTCGTCAAATCATCTGATTAAATTTTACAATGGAAGCGATGGTTTGATAACAGGTTATTCCAAAGAGGATGGATACGCTGGAGTTGGAACAATTTCGGTTGATGAAAAGCGAGTTATTGCTGTTGTAATTGGTGTTGAAACTCAGAGTCACAGAGCTGCAGAATTAAAAAAGCTTCTTGAGTATGGACTTTCCGAATTTGAGTACAGGGTTATAGATGAAGCAGGTACTTTTGTCAGAAGAGTGCCAATTAAGGACGGGGTAAAGAAGCAAATAGCGACAGCTACGGCAAGTGATTTTGCAATTGTTCTTCAAAAATCAAAGTTTGACAAAATTGCAAGAGAAGTCACAGTGAGCAGAAATTTGAAAGCACCTATTAAAAAAGGTGAAGTTGTTGGTGAAGTGGTTTACAAGCTGGATGATGAGGAAATTGGCAGAGTCGACATAGTTGCAGACGAAGATATGGGAAGAGTTGGCTGGTTCAAAAGGCTTATCAGGAAAATACTTGCATGGCTCGGGCTTGATTAGAAAGGTATAAAATATATTTTAGATGGCATAATATTATCGCAACACAAAAATTAAGTAAGTGTGGTGATATTATGGCTAACAACAAAAACAAATCTGCATTCAATCAGATGAAGTTCGAAGTTGCTAAAGAACTTGGTATTGATCTGAAAGAAGGCTACAATGGCGACAAAACAGCACGCGAAAACGGTGCCATTGGCGGTCGTATAACTCAGAAGGTTTTTGAGCAATATACTGGAAAGAATTACAAGAACCAATAATTCCTTAGATAAAACAAGGTATCCCGATTTTTGGGATACCTTGTTTGACTAGAATATGGGTGATAGAATTAAGGCGAAAAAATTAATCATAAGTGATACAGGTGTGTGTATAAGGTAGTAGCCAAGTGGGGTTGAACGCAGAAGAAGTATGAATCCGATAAAAATGAACATACTGTATTTTTCTATGTTATAGAGTACATTGTTGTATTTGTATGGCACAAAGTTGGTTATGAAATAGTAGCCGTCAAGTCCTGGAAGTGGCAGTAGGTAAAACATTCCCAAAGACAAAGAAATAGTGCAACCCAGATATAACATCAATGAAATAATATCCGATACCATGCTGATAGGTAGCAGGGATTCTGATAATGCACTCAAAAAGAACAGAATAAACCCACCTATAATGCAGGATATGGGTCCTGATATATAGAAAATTGCTACATCTCTTTTAATCTTCTTGAAGAACCTGGTTCTAACTGGGACAGGTTTTGCCCATCCTATACCAAATAAAATAATGAAAATGAACCCTATGAGGTCAATATGAGCCGCTGGATTCATTGTAAGGCGTCCCGCATTTCTTGGAGTTGGATCACCGAGTTTTCCAGCAACAAAGGATTGAAAGAATCCTTTGAATGAAAATATAAAAATGATACCAGGGATGCTTAACAGCATGTTTCTGAATTCGCCTATCAAGTAACTCATGATTGTCTCCTTTGTAATATGTGATGTGTTTTTCTTTGAAATGATATCATATAAATATTGGCAAATCAAATATTTTTAATTTACAAACATCTCCGTTTTATATATAATACCTCATGTGAAACGTAGAAAGAGGTGTGAGATTATTTTTGGAACCTGTTAAAATACGTTTGGATAATTTTGAGGGTCCTTATGATTTACTGTTATCCTTACTGGAAAAAAACAAGCTTGAAATAACTGAAATATCGATTACTGAAATAGCTGATCAATATATTGAATACATAAGCAGCGCAGGCGGATTTGATCTTGATATTGCCAGCGAGTTTCTTGTAATGGGTGCAACTCTTATCCATATGAAATCAAAGAGACTATTACCAAAGCCTGAAGAGGAAGAGGAGGAGCTTACTGCAGAGGAGCTTGCAAGGCGTCTCTCCTTGTACAAGAGTATTAAACAGGCTTCATATACCCTGGAAAAAGATATGGAGTTCTGGTCACAGTGTCTGTACAAGAAACCTGAAGAACTTAACTTTCCAAGAAGGGAAGAAATATTGGATTTGAATATATTAGAGTTGTCAAATTGCATGACAATTTTACAGCAACGTTTGAAGGACAGAAGGCAGGACACCAGCAAGAAAATGGAGCAAATCCTTGAAAGGGAGAAGGTAAGTCTAAAGGACATGATGGTAAGAGTAGTTAATGTAATTACCAAAAAGACAAGGACTAGGTTCTCCGAGCTGTTTTCATTGAAACGGCATAGTAAGACGGAGGTTGTTACAGGTTTTCTTGCAATATTGGAACTTGATAAGGGAAAAAAGATAAAACTTCAGCAAGAGAAGTTGTTTGATGAGATAGATATTTATCTTAACAATAATGGAAACGACAATAATTTGGAAGAGTTTCTAAATTCATATGACGATATTGATATGTAAAGGATGGTAGTGGATGAAAAACTACGAAGCAATAATTGAGGCGTTGCTTTTTGCATCAGGCCATAAGGTGGAAGCGAGTGAAATGGCGTCCGTTTTAGGGTTGGATAATAAAGAGTTGATTGACATAATGGACAGGCTTATAAAAAAGTATGATGAAAACAATGGCGGTTTGATGATTAGAAAGATAAAAGACGGATATCAAATGTGTTCAAGACCTGAGTATCATGATGATATAAAGGAATATTTTGAACAGCCACAAAAACAAGGCCTTACCAGAGCCGCCATGGAAACTTTGAGTGTAGTCGCATACAATCAGCCCATAACCAGGGCTGGTATAGAGTTTATAAGAGGTGTCAACAGCGACAGTAGTCTATTAAAGCTTGTTGAAAGAGGTTTGGTAAAGGAAGTTGGTAGAAGTGACGGCCCGGGCAGACCAATTCTTTATGGAACTACAGATAATTTTCTTAGAAGTGTTGGTATTTCTTCTTTGGCGGAACTTCCTCCGCTTCAGGAGAATGTCGCTAGCGACATCTCCGAAACGGACGAGGAATAACTAAATATTCAGTTCGTCAAATTCTTCCTGTTCTTTTTTTTCCCTGTTTTGGGCTATTAAATTATTTACCCTGTTTACAAGATCCGGTATCATTTTAACAAGCTGTTCTGCAACGGTATTGCTGGTTACCGGCAGCAGCTGAACATCTCCACCTCCAACAACCATGAATGCTACAGGAGTGATGCAAACACCTGCTCCGCTTCCTCCAGCAAAGGGATATTTGACAGGAGTTATTAGTTTGTCATCCAGTGGAGAATTTCCTTTTGTAGATTCTGAAAAATCAATATCCCCATAGTATTCACCACCGCCTGCTGCCAGGCCGAATGACACCTTGGATATTGGAAGGATAACAAATCCATCTGGTGTTTGTACCGGGTCTCCAATTATGGTGTTGACATCCACCATATCTTTTATGCTTTGCATAGCTGTTTCCATTAAACCGTTTATTGGATGATTTGCCATAGTACTTATCCTTTCTTTTTTTTGATATATAGTTTTAGCAATCGTATTGCTGCAGATATAATATTAACAAAATTTAGTTTAAATATACATTCAGCATACAGTTTGATTATTGCATTGTTGTATCTAGGATTGATTCTAACTTTTGTTTTTTGAATGTATGCAATATTTGATAGAAAACCAATGAGCGAACCGACAAAGGAGTAAAGCATTCCTACTGATACGGCTGTCAATGCCGGATCTGCTAGACCCAAATCTCCTTTAAACTCCAAGTATTCGATTTTTCTTTTCTTTGTGCTTTCCCATAGAATTTTGGTAATTTCAGTTCCTTTGAATTTTGCTTTTCTTTTTTTCTTCTTCTTTTTTATCTTTTTGGGAGCGCTTGGTATCTTGTATGTCTTTATTATTATGCCAAATAGCATAATATGTATAAAAATATGGATGTCATCACCAAATTCTGCCTGTATCCAGATTTTCAAGAAAACCTCCCTCTTCCATATGAAAAAATTGTAAGCCCATGACTATATTGCACATTATTTTCCTTGTTTATACTTGCAATTAAAAAATTGTTCATGTATAATGTGCATGAAATAAGGAAAAGGGATATTTATGGAAAGAATTAGGTTGCAAAAATATATTGCCATGTGTGGTGTTTGCTCAAGACGGGATGCCGAAGAACTTATAAAACAAGGCAGAGTATACGTAAATGGCAGTAAAGTAGAAGAAATGGGATTGAAGATTACTTATGAAGACAAGGTTGAAATAGATGGTAATGTAATCAGTATGGAAAAGAAAAAATACTATATAATGATGAACAAACCTACAGGTGTAATAAGTGCTGTGAGTGATGACAGAGGAAGAAAATGTGTTACTGATTTTATAAAGGGAGTTGATGCAAGACTTTATCCTGTAGGCAGGTTGGATTATGACACGCAAGGATTGATTTTAATAACCAATGATGGGGATTTCATGCAGAAATTAACTCATCCATCCCATGAAGTATGGAAAACATATGAGGCTTTGGTAAGAGGTATTCCTGATCAAAACGACATAAAGGAGTTTGAACAAGGTTTACTGCTAGAAGATGGCATGACGCTGCCTTGTGTATTGGAGGTAATAGGATATGAGGGGAAAAACGCTATTTTAGAAGTTATGATTAGAGAAGGCAGAAACAGACAGGTTCGAAGGATGCTTGAGCGAATAAACCATCCGGTAATCAGATTGAAAAGAACGAAGATAGCATCCCTGGAGCTGGGTGATTTGAAGCCAGGCCAGTGGAGGTTTTTAAATAGTGAAGATTTCAAGGCTTTAAACATGTCAGATAGGGAACAGGCATAAGATGACTTATGCCAGGGATGGTTATTATTAAAAGCGATTTGTAAGAAAGTTCAGGTGTAAAATGGATACTAAAGGGTCTATAGAAGTACTGCCATCACATGTTGTTGATGCCCTTAGAGCCCATGATATAGATGCCAGCGACATAAAGGTCAGTGTTAAGTCGGATATGACTCTTGATAATGTGTATATGGATTCGTGGGTATTTATAACCGGGGAACGCTTGGTTTTAATGGATGGCTTGGTACATAAGAGTGGAAAGAAGAAAGGCAAAAAAGCTGCCGAGATAAATGAAAACTGGGAAGAAAAAAGCTATACGGAATACCCAATAACAGAATTCAAGGATTTCAAGGTTGAAATATTGCCTGCAACAAACATCATAACCGCCAACAGAAATGGCGATGATTTTGTTGTGTGCAAATTTACAAACACCCTTGGAAAGAAAATGCGTGCTTTCACAGAGCTTGCCAACAAAGTTGTTGAGGGAAAGGAAATAACCGAGGAGGATTTGGCAGGCCATGATATTGAAAGCTCATACTGTCCCAAGTGCGGAAAACTATACAGAAATCAGGAAGAGAAGATTTGCATACACTGCATAGATAGAAAAAAGGTGTTTTTTAGACTTCTTAATTATGGAAGTCAATACAAATGGTATATGGTGGCAATTGTCATCTTCATTCTTATTTCTTCAGGACTGGCTCTACTGTATCCTTACCTGGGCAACAAGATATTTTACGACGAGATTCTAAGTGAAAGTGGCAAATACTATGGCAAGGTTGTAATGCTTGTCGGACTTATACTTTGCCTTCGACTTGTTTCACTACTGGTAACAGTGCTTTATGGACGCATAAATGCATTTCTTTCAAACCACATCGTGTTCAACCTGAGAAACGACGTTTTCAAAAGCATGCAGGATCTGTCCATAAGCTTTTTCATGCACAAGCAAACTGGTTCATTAATGACTAGAGTGGACAGGGACTCCGAGCATGTTCAGTGGTTCTTCCTTGACGGAGTTCCTTACCTTATTGTCAACTTCATCAATATTGTCGGTGTGTCGCTATTGATGATATCGATTCGGCCGGTTTTGTCACTGCTTGTGCTCATACCTGCGCCTTTTATTTTCATCTTTTTTAGGAGATGGCTTCCTAAGTTTTACAAGCTATTTGGAAGATCCCATAAAAGACGTTCAGCCATGAACGCAAGGATGAATGATTCGTTCATGGGTCTTAAAGTTGTTAAGGCTTTTGGAAAAGAAGACAAGGAAAATGAAGACTTTTCAAGATCAAGCAATCGCTTTAGCGTAGCAAACATGCATATTGGAATAACATCCTCAACAGTTTTTCCAGTTGTAAGTTTTCTTATGTGGATGGGTTCGCTGGCAATTTACATTTTTGGTGGACTTCTAATTATCGAAGGCAAGCTGTTGTTTGGCGATATCGCAACGTTGGTTGGATATGTGGGCATGATATATGGTCCCATGCAGTGGTTTGCCCGTCTAGTAAGCTTCTGGTCGCGAGCTATGAACTCAGCCAATAGAATCTTTGAGGTAATTGATGCAGAACCGGAAGTGAAGGAGAAAAAGGATCCTGTCAGAAAGATGGAGTTTAATGGCGATGTCAAAATAGACAATGTCTCCTTCAGTTACGAACCTAACAGAATGGTATTGAAGAATGTCAGTGTTGATGTGAAAGCCGGAGAGAACATTGGTGTGGTTGGACATTCCGGCGCAGGCAAGTCTACACTTGTCAACCTCATAACCAGATTGTATGATGTTGATTCTGGCGGAATTTATATTGATGGTATAAACATAAAGGATCTTTCCATTGAAGACTTGAAAAGCCAGATCGGCATTGTTCTTCAGGATACATATCTGTTTATGGGAACTATTGCAGAAAACATTGCGTATGGAAAACCTGATGCTACGATGACGGAAATAATTAAAGCCGCAAAGGCTGCTTATGCGCACGAATTCATTATGAACACACCGGATGGTTATGATACAAGAATTGGTACCGGTGGACATGGTCTATCAGGAGGAGAAAGGCAAAGAGTTTCTCTTGCTAGGGCCATGCTAAAGAATCCGCGCATTTTGATTTTGGATGAGGCAACGTCAGCAATTGATACCCAGACCGAAAGCCAGATTCAGAAAGCACTTGAGAAGCTTGCCGAAGGAAGAACAACTTTCAACATAGCTCACAGATTGTCAACGTTGAGAAATGCAGACAGATTGATTGTTTTGGACAACGGTGAGATAGTTGAAATGGGTACGCACGAAGAAGTGTATGCGCAGGAAGGCGTATATCACAAACTTTACCATATTCAGAAAGAGGCATTAAAACTAAGGGGGATTAATGACTGATGGAAAATAAACAGGACAACAAGTTGGAAACCATAGATGATATTGCAGTACTAAGGTTTTTGGAAGACGAGGATATTGATCTGACAAAAACAGAAGGAGGTTTTCTTTCTCTTAAGATTGGGGAAGAGGAAGAGTACAAAAGAATTGCCCTTCAAAGAGCATTTCCTTTGAGCAGGCCTAATGAGTATATTACGATACGTGAAGTTAATGACAAACGGGAGCTTGGCAAGGAGATAGGAATAATATTGAATATAGAAGATATATCTCCTGAAAAGAGAAGGCTTATTGAGGATGAATTGGATTTACGTTATCACACTCCCGTTGTATTACAGGTGTATTCATTAAGGGATGAATATGGTTACATTTATATGAATGTCAATACAACTGCTGGGAAAAAGAACATTACTGTTCCAAACAGCAGCAACAATTTTATCAGGTTGTCCGACATTCGTGTACTGATTATTGATATGGATGGAAACAGGTTTGAAATACCTGATTACAAAACATTGGATCCTAAGAGTGTAAGGCTTCTTGAGACCGTTATTTAAAGGGGTATAAATTATGACTTTGCTATTTGATCTGCCCGAATGGGTAGAAGCAATTGTTAAAACAAAATATAAAGACGAACATGTGATGTTTGCCGTGCCGCATGATTTGAACGAGGACAACAAGCTGCAGGAGGGCATGTTTGTTGTTACGGAAAAATTATTGCTTCTCTTTGCTGATGGAGAAGTAAAAAAAGAGTATAAAATTCATGATTTTAAAGAATACAAGGCAACCATGTTTACATCCAGCGGTATTCTAGAAGCTGTAAATGTAAATGATCATGAGCAGTACATGCTTTTTCGGTTTACCATGGAACATGGTCCAAGGATTGCCACCATTGCTAGAAAACTGAATCTGTACATAGAGGGCAAGGATATGGACTTCTATATCGAGGAGCAGGACCCAAAATGCACAAAGTGCAATAAAGTCCTGCCAAAAGACAGCTCTATATGTCCATTTTGCGCAAACAAGCTGGATGTAATTGTCAGGTTATTAAAACTTTCTAAGAAGTACGTTCCATATCTTTTGTTTGGAATGGTACTGTTGCTTGTAATAACTGCGGCAAACATCCTGATGCCCAGATTCTATTCAGGGCTGGTCGACAATGTATACACGCTACCCGAGGAAAACCGTGGGGAACAATTCATGCTGACATTTGCACTTCTGATTTTTGGCTACGCCATGTGTAGGGTAATTATTACAGTAACCACCATATTCAGAGGACGCATTCTTTCAAGGGTCAGTGAAAAAATAATTCACGAACTTAGAGTTAGTGTATTTGAACACATACATACTTTGTCGCTGGGATACATAAACCGCAAAAAGACAGGAGATCTCATGAACAGAGTCTCCAGTGATACGGTTAGAATCCAGCAGTTTGTAGAAAACGAGATGGTTGAGGTCATAAATCAGGGTCTGATACTTACTGGTGTAACCGTATTTTTGTTTACAATCAATTGGAAAATGGCTCTGATTGTACTGATTCCAGCACCATTCATTGTGCTCATATTCAAATCTTTCTGGAACAGAATTTATTTGATTTATAGGAAATTATGGGAACTGTCATCCAGAAGCAACTCCGTACTACAGGATATTCTTAGTGGAATTAGGGTTGTAAAGTCCTTTGGTACTGAAAAGAAAGAAGTTGCCAGATACAAGGAAATCTGCTCACAGTACAGGGATACTTCAATAAGGAATGAACTTTTCTGGGCAACTTTTTATCCGCTTCTTCACATGCTTACTTTTGTAGGGTACTTGGTTATTCTATTGTATGGAGGACTTGAAGTTGTAGGAGCGAAACTTACTATTGGTGAGCTTGTTTTGTTCCTTACATACGCTTCAATGATTTATGATCCAATATACTACATGATAAGCCTTCCGAGGACAATTGCCGATACGGTGGCTGCTGCATTAAGAGTGTTTGATGTGCTTGACCAAAAGTCTGATATAGCAGACAAGGAAAAAGCTCTTGAATTTGCGATAAAGGGCGACGTTAAGTTTGAAAAAGTCGGCTTTGGTTACAAGTCCTATCTGCCTGTTCTTGAGGATATTAATATAGAGGTTGAAAGTGGAGAGATGATTGGCCTGGTAGGGCATTCGGGTTCAGGCAAAACCACTATGATTAACCTCATTTTAAGGTTTTACGATGTTGACTCGGGGGCGATATACATAGATGGTGTGAATATAAAGGACATTTCATTAAACTGTCTTAGGTCGCAAATTGGAGTCGTTCTGCAGGAAACATTTCTTTTTGCAGGCACTATCATGCAAAATATTTTATATTCAAAACCTAATGCGACGGCTGAAGATGTAATAAAAGCGTGCAAAGTCGCAAATGCCCACGATTTCATTATGAAGTTTCCAGATGGATATGACACTAAAATTGGACAATATGGTCAGACTCTGTCTGGCGGAGAGAAACAGAGAATTGCGATTGCAAGGGCTATAATACATAATCCAAGAATACTTATACTGGATGAGGCTACTTCTTCGCTTGATACGGAGACTGAACTTTCCATACAGGAAGCTCTTAGAAGACTCGTTAAAAACAGGACCACCTTTGCCATTGCCCATAGGTTGTCAACTCTTAAAAACGCTAACAGACTTTTGGTACTTGAGCATGGGAAACTTGTTGAGTTGGGTACTCATAATGAGCTGATTGAGAAGAAGGGAATATACTACAATCTGGTGCTTGCCCAGCTCAGAATGACAAGGCTGGTTGGTGACGAGGAGATAGTGGAAGAGGAAATCATTCAGGAAATAGTGTAAGAATTTGAAAATTTATATATGTGTCAAAAGTATTGCTCATCCTTTAAGGATGTGCTATACTTTTAAAGAAGCCCTATTATTATCATGGAGTGTAAAAAAATGCAGAACGAAAGAAATAGATTCATAAATGTATTAAAAACTAATATACCAGCAGTTATAGTAATTTTAATAATGACAATAGCTTTAAAAATTGCACTGGATTACAATGTAATTCTGTCTTTTATCATACTTTGCATTGCATATGTTGTACTAGGGATAATTGTAGAATTTATTCTTGAGAAAATAGAAGGAACAAGAACAGTACAGGAACCTCAGTATAGAAGCGAGAGACAAGTAAAGCCTAAACTTGTCGATCTTTCTGATGACAGCGATATTACAATAAAGCAAAGACCGGTCAGGAAAATTACAACATCTCCAAATGCTGCTGAGGTGGCTCAGCGTCTAAGGAAGACAAAGCTTAATTTTGATGATTTGTTGACCCTTTCAGACACCCCACAGACGGTTAGAAGGGAAGAAAAGGTGTTAGCCAGCAAGGTCAGCGTTATAAATGACTACTCAACGCTGTTTAACAAAGCCAAACAAACACAAGAAGAGCCAGAAGCGGCGCAAACTGAGATTAAAAGCACGGTTAGTGTGGAAAAAATAACCGACGAGAATTATAACAAGATTGAAAGCAAGAAAACTGATATTGACGAATCATACACTCTTGATGACAATGATTTTACTGTAAGACCTGCTGAAGATCTTGAGTCCGTTTCAAAGAGAATAAAACATGAGGTTGAAAAACGACTTTCCGATTCTAAAAAGACCATTTTCCCTAGAAGGAAAAAAGGTACTTCTTTAATGGAAGATTTGACATTTGATAATCAAGAGGAAGAAAAGAAAACAGAAAACATAGATACTGTTGAAAAGCTTGATGATTTTAAAATAGTGAGAGAAGATGACAAAAAGGATGACGAAGCTCTTGAAGATATTTTCTTTGAGGCGGATGGCGTTGAAGGCAACGACATGGCTGTTGCTGATACGGATTTAATAAACGAGCTGTACACCGAAAAGGAAGAAGAGCCTAAAAAAAAACAACCTTTTTGGAAAAATCTTTTCCGTTAAAAGAAAAAAGTAGCCGACAAAGTTATGAAAAGCCTCCCCAGGAGTTGATTAAACCCAGTATTCAAAGAGATGTCAATACTAATGAAAGGGATGAGGAGCTCAGGAAAAGGGGAGAGAAACTTATTACTACTTTACAAAGTTTTGGTGTAGGCGCGAAGATTGTTGGAATATCCAAAGGGCCTACTGTTACCCGTTTTGAAATTCAACCGAATGCTGGTGTCAAGGTAAGCAAAATCGTTTCTCTTGCGGATGACATTGCCCTAAATCTCGCAGCTACCGGTGTAAGAATAGAAGCGCCCATACCAGGAAAAGCTGCTATTGGAATAGAAGTACCCAACAAGGAAGTGGACATAGTATATCTGCATGATGTTTTGTCCAGCAGCAAGTACATAAAAGCTCCATCCAAGCTATCTATTGCACTTGGAATGGATATCTCTGGCAATATTATTGTGGGTGACATAGCAAGAATGCCTCACTTGCTGATTGCCGGTTCCACTGGCTCGGGAAAGAGTGTGTGTATTAACTCTATAATCCTCAGTATACTGTTTAAGGCAAGTCCTGATGAAGTTAAATTTATAATGATCGATCCGAAAGTCGTTGAACTTGGCGTGTACAACGGCATACCTCATCTATTGATACCTGTTGTCACAAATCCCAAAAAGGCGGCAAGTGCCGTTGCGTGGGCTGTGAACGAGGTTGAAAATAGATATGCCATGTTTGCTCAGCATAATGTAAGGGATTTGGCTTCGTACAACAAGCTTGCTTCCAAGAAGAATCTGGAGAGCGGAAAGCTTCCTCAGATTGTAATAATTATTGACGAGCTGGCGGATTTAATGATGGTAGCGGCAAATGAAATAGAGGACTCGATTATAAGGTTGGCGCAGAAAGCACGTGCTGCAGGAGTGCATTTAGTTGTTGCAACCCAAAGACCTTCAGTAAACGTCATCACCGGCCTCATAAAAGCCAACATACCTTCACGTATCGCGTTTGCAGTTGCATCACAAGTGGATGCAAGGACAATACTTGACCATGCTGGTGCAGAGAAGCTGTTGGGAAGAGGAGATATGCTGTATCATCCTATTGGAGCTTCAAAGCCTTTAAGAGTTCAAGGTGCCTTTGTATCAGATAGTGATGTTGAAAAGGTTGTTGAGTTTGTTAAATCCAGCTATGGACCCGTTGAATATGACGAAGAGGTTGCCAGCATGATTGAAAGTACTCAAAACGCTGAAACAATAGTACAGTCTGGCAATGGGGAAAATCCCGATGATGAGCTGATTGAACAGGCTTGCGAACTCGCATTTGAGTTCAACCAATTGTCAGCTTCATTTTTGCAGAGGAAGTTGAAGATTGGGTACTCGAGGGCGGCAAGAATTATTGACACCCTCGAGGATCGTGGTCTGCTGTCAGCTGCCGATGGCAGCAAGCCCAGACAGGTTCTTATGAGCAGAAGAGAATGGTATGGCTCATGACAGAATTAGCCCCACCGGACAGTGGTCACTGCCATACACATCGGAATATATTATTGCATCTTCGATGCGGTTCTTTAATTTTTCCGAGACCAGAAAATAGTCTATTCTCCAGCCCGCATTGTTTTTGCGGGCATTAAACATATAACTCCACCAAGTGTATGCTCCTGTAACATCAGGATAAAGATGTCTGTATGTATCGACATACCCTGCGTCCAACAGCTGAGTAAATTTTTCTCTTTCTTCGTCTGTAAATCCGGCACTGCGTCTGTTGGTGTTCGGATTTTTCAGATCTATTTCTTTATGAGCTACATTAAGATCGCCGCAAATTATGACTGGTTTCATTTGCTCAAGTTTCAGTGCATAATTTCTGAACTCATCCTCCCATACCATTCTGTAATCGAGCCTTTCAAGTTCAGTCTTTGAATTAGGTGTATATACGCAAATTAGAAAGAATTCCTCCAATTCAATGGTAATAACCCTTCCTTCATTATCGTGCTCTTCGATGCCAAGTCCATAGCTTACGGACAATGGACTCGTTCTAGTATATATTGCTGTACCGGAATAACCCTTTCTTTCAGCATCATTCCAATACTGCTCGTAACCTTCAAATTCCGGTGCACCTTGGCTTTGGTGCATCTTGGTTTCCTGTATGCAGAATATATCTGCATCAACTTTATTGAAAAAATCAGAAAACCCCTTTTTCATACACGCTCTTAATCCGTTTACATTCCATGATACAAGTTTCATTTTCTACCTCCATAATTCTTTACATCAATATTCTAACTTATTTTACTCTTGTTGTATATAACCTGCTGGTTAGGTATAATATAGATGGAGGAGACGATTATGAGGTTATTTACAGCAATTCTTTTTAATGATGAAGTAAAAGACAAGTTGGAGAAAATCAAGAACACAGTTAGAGCATATGCTATAAAAGGAAACTTTACATTAAAAAACAACTTGCATCTGACATTGGTCTTCTTGGGTGAGGTTGAACAGTGCGATGTAGATTCTATTGTGAAAGCATTGGATAAAGTAGAGTACAACAAGTTTGACATGACCTTGAACAGGCTTGGCAAGTTTTCAAGACGGGATGGAGATATTTTATGGCTTGGGATGGACAAAGAGAATTCTGACCTTGCCAGGCTTCGCAAACTTGTCTACAGGGAACTTGGTAAATTAGGCTTCCACCAAGACAAGTTCACACCACATATTACCCTGGGCAGGCGTGTTGTTTTAAAAGAGGATTTGGATTCAATACAAACGAATGAAATATCAACAAGAGTAGACAGAATAAGTCTCATGCTGTCAGAGAGAGTTGATAATGTATTGACTTATACTGAAATATATTCTAAAAACCTGCACTAGGCGAAAAGCTTTGTGCAGGTTTTGGTATGGGTTAGTAATATGTCTTTCTGTCTTTCAAGTCTTGAACAATTCTTAGTGCTTCACCAAATCTCTGGAAGTGCACTACCTCGCGTTCGCGTAAGAATCTCAAGGGAGCAATAACATCAGGATCATCAGTCATGTGTAACAGATACTCATATGTAGTTTTGGCTTTTTGCTCGGCTGCAAGGTTTTCTATCAGGTCAGTTTCAGGATCCCCTTTTGATTGTAGGTATGCTGCAGTAAAGGGCACACCCGATGCATTCATTGGGTATATGCCGCAACCATGGTCAACGTATGCAGGATCATAGCCACAGGCCTTCAATGTCTCACAGTCAGCACCTTTCAAAAGCTGCGAACAAATAGTTCCTATCATTTCCAAATGTGCCAATTCCTCTGTACCTATATCAGTCAGAATGGCTTTTGTCTCTCCTGTGGGCATAGTGAACCTTTGACTTAGATATCTCAGTGATGCGGCAAGTTCGCCATCAGGACCGCCGTATTGTGTGATGATAAGCTTTGCAAGCCTTGGATTTGGGTTTTTAATGTTTATTGGGAACTCAAGCTTCTTTTCATAAATCCACATTCAATATCACTCCTTACATCCATATTTTCTTTCCCAAGGCCATGGTTCTTCAACCCAATCCCACATATCCTCGGAATTCGTATAGTTAATAGCTGTCAGGGGCCCATACATGGCTTCAAAGCTTTCAATCATGACTTTTCTTTTTTTCGCAACATTATTGAACAATTCTATTGTTTCTGTGCAGGTGGGGTGAGTATCCAGATAAAGGTTCAGATCTATAAGAGCAAAATCCAGAGCCATTATTTCATGAAGCATTTTATCTCTATCCATGCCTAACAGCACCCCCTGTCTTTATACGGTTGGTACAAATCTTTATAAACAGTGCCCTTTTCCAGGCTTTCGCAGATAGAGAACATCTTGCCTGGTTCCTGCCAAGGCACATAAATTGTAGCCAATCTACCTTGAGATGTTACGTCTGATACTGCCATTTTTCTCATATCCTCTTCATGAAGTGGAGTACTCATGAAAGGGGAAGTGCAATAATCCTTTTCACACAAGTTGGAACGATTGTCGCTCATTAATTCAATTCCTCCATAAATATAATTCCGTTATATTATATTAACAACGTATGTTTAGTGTCACATTGGATTTCGTGTTTTCTTCCATATGAAATACAGAGGCTGCAATATATCATATGGAATTATTTTAAATTTGGTGTTAAAAAGTATGATTTTGGGTATAATACTTACAAGTGATATCTTCATTGCTTTATGCAAGAGGAATTTCACCCTGAAAAATATCTGTATAAATGGTGATGCTCCACATCAAGTAATTTTATTTTGTAAGATTAGGAGTCAGTACAATATCGTTTGGTGAGATAGGTACGACTCCTAATTTTTTTTATTTAGTAAATGAATGTAAACACTTCATATGGACTCTTAGTGAACAAGTGACAGTACCTTCGAAAGTTGAGCAGAAACCAATCACAAATAGATTTCTTCAATTGATCAGATTGTGAATTGTTGGGGAATGCTATAAATGATTTTGCTTATGTAAAGATTAAAGTCCACTTGGTGTGAAAAAGGGGTGGACTTTACTTTTTCATTTTGAGTAAGCAAAATACAGGAGATTTTTTTAAAAATGGTGTTGACAAGTCCCATTTGGTATGTTATTATATACGAGCTGTCAGCGAAACACCAAGACAGCAACGAACATTAAAAATTTAACAAGCTGGTGTAGCTCAGCTGGTAGAGCAACTGACTTGTAATCAGTAGGTCGGGGGTTCAATTCCGTCCACCAGCTCCAGTTGTCTTAGAACATCTAAGACAACTTATATGGGAGAGTACCCAAGTGGCCAAAGGGGGCAGACTGTAAATCTGTTGCTAGATAGCTTCGGTGGTTCAAATCCGCCCTCTCCCACCAAAACTGTCGAGGAAGTAGTTCTTCGACAGTTTTTTATTTTTCTTCTGTATCTGTTGACATTAATGTATATCGGTGCTAGATTAACAGAAAAATGATAGGAGTTTAGTAATGAAAACAGGCATTAGTTCATCTGCATACTTTGGCTTACATAGTACAGAAGCGGATTATGCAAAGATAAAATTACATGGATATGATTGTATTGACTATCAGAACTTTATTAATACGGAAACTGAATTGTTTACCATGTCCGATTCTGAGTTTGAGAAGTTTCTGTTAAGGGAGAAAGCTTATGCACAATCAGTAGGGATTGAAATCTTTCAGACCCATGGACCATGGAGATATCCTCCTCAAGATTGTACGGAAGAGGATAGGGCAGAACGTATGGAAAAAATGAAAAAATCGATATGGGGCACATCATTGCTTGAATGCAAGTATTTTGTAATACATCCTATCATGCCGTATGGCGCTGATAAGGACCCTGAGCCTGAAAGACTATTTGAAATGAACTTCGAATTCATGAGTGCTTTGCTTCCTGTCGCAAAAGAGCATGGTGTTGTGATTTGTCTTGAGAACATGCCCATGACTCAACTATCGCTATCAAGACCAGCAGAAATACTGGAGTTTGTAAAAGCGATAAACAGTGAAAACATGCAGGTGTGTATAGATACTGGTCATTGTGCGGTTTTTGGTGAATCTCCTGCTGATGCTGTCAGATTGACAGGGGAGTATTTGAAGGTTTTACATGTGCATGATAATGACGGCAGGATGGATCTTCACTGGCTTCCATACTACGGGGTTGTTGACTGGGATGATTTCAACAATGCATTGAATGAAATTGGTTATGATGGATGCTTGTCGTTAGAAACCAACGTCTCAAGGAAAATACCTGCTGATATTAAGGAACATCATCAAATCGGACTTGCATTGATAGCAAAAAAACTCGCTGAATAACTTGATTAAAAAAGACAGACCGAATTTATCAGTCTGTCTTTTGTCTATGTTGTTGACTCTACAATATGCTTTTTTCTTATTCGTTTCCGTGCATAGAAGAAGATTAAGACCTGCCCAAGACCTGCTATCGACCAGGTTACGGGATAGCATAGGTATAGAACAGTTATAGTTGGATACCATTTGAAAACAGAATATATCCATACTATCCTTAGCAGGCATGCACCTACCAAGGTGCAGAGCATAGGAAGGATTGAATAGCCCATACCTCGAGTTATGCCTGGAAAAACGTTCATGAAGGCGCAGGTGAAGTAAAGGCTCATCATTATGAATATTCGGTGCATTCCCAGATTAAGTACCTCAGGATCTGAATTGAATATGCTGAGAAGCGGCCTTCCAAAGATTATCACAAGACTGCCGAGTATGAGCCAGGTTGCAAAAATTAGGGCAGTACATACCTTGGCAACGGAATCAATCTTGTCGTACTTCTTTGCTCCCATGCTTTGACCTGTAAATGTTATTGCTGCATTGTAATAGGCGTTGGTGGTTGTTGCAACGAATCCTTCTACGTTAAGAGCAGCTGTGTTTGCTGCAATGGTTGTTGTTCCAAAAGAGTTTATTGAAGACTGTACTACTGTGTTGGAAATAGAAAACAGTAGGCCCTGCATTCCAGCTGGGAAACCAATCCTGAATATCTGAACAAGTTTTTCCCACTCAAGACGCAAGTATTTCGGTTTGAAGCGTATAAGCCCTTCGTGTCTATAAAGGAAAATAAGAATGAGAACCATGGATAAATACTGAGAAATAACGGTGGCAAACGCAACACCAGCTACACTCATGTGGAAAACAATAACAAATATGAGGTTTAGGATTACATTTACTATTCCTCCTATGACCAGAAAATACATGGGGTTTTTGCTGTCTCCAACTGCTCTCAATATTGATGCGCAGAAGTTGTATACCATGGCGGCAGGTAAACCAAAGAAATATATTTTTATATATAATGAAGCTAAAGGAAGGATCTCCTCAGGGGTTCCCATAAGTACCAGCAGGGGTTCATAAATAAACAAACCCAGAACCATAACAAAAATACCGAGAATGATACTGAACAATATGGATGTATGTACTGATTCAACCACGCCTTTGGAATCTCCTGCGCCAAATTCCTGAGATACAACGACAACAGTTCCGACCGACAAACCCATAAAAAGGTTTATTATTAGGTTTATGAGAGGTCCGGTTGCGCCGACTGCAGCAAAAGGTTCAACTCCTGCAAATCGTCCTACAACAATCATGTCTGCAGCATTAAACAAAAGTTGCAGAATATTCATCGCCATTATAGGTAATGAGAATATAAAAATATTTGCAATTAAGTTACCCTTGGTAACATCAATTTCATTACTTTTCTTTAGCATTTTACGCCCACTTTCCTAAAATTTAACTAAAACGTTGTGACAATCCACAAGTACAGTAATTATATCAAACAAATATTTAAACATCATTACGAATTAATAAATAAGTATATATACTCAGGAGGGCGTTGGCAGAAATACGGCTGCAAGACCACTTATGGCTACACTCTGGTTGGACGCAAGTGTTATTGCCAAAATCATTCCAAAAGATGCAAACCATCTTCCTGTGCAAATCCAATTGGACGTATAAAACAGGGTTTCTATCAATAATCAATATTGGCAGGTATTCTGCTATAGCAAAGGCGATATATACAATCAATCTCTACAATGCTTTTATTATCAGGTTCTCTTGATGAGTTTCATCTTACAAAATGTT
Source organism: Clostridiaceae bacterium (assembly GCA_012838385.1). GTDB lineage: Bacteria > Bacillota > Clostridia > UBA1212 > DUPL01 > DUPL01. The sequence continues at coordinate 7,014 of DUPL01000023.1, read as the reverse complement.
CGGTATGTTGCTAATTATCTCCTGAACCAACAGTGAAAACATAATGGCAAGAATTGCAACTGCAATACTCAGCGTCTCATCCCAATGAAGTCCTTGGGTAATTTTATAAGCACTAAGTATAATGAGAAGTATCGCAATACTTAGTTTAAACAAGGGTTTGTCAATTATTTTTTGCATGTATAACCTCTTCCAATTTCTTTTCCATTTATATTATGCTTATTTCAATAGTTTGTCTAGCAGTTTCAAAAATGCTATACTATATTCGTAACAAAAGGCAAGGGGATGATTATGAAAACGAGTATTAAAGCAGAAGCATTGGTTTTTGACATGGATGGAACGTTGTTGGATTCATTGTATTATTGGCGTAATACTGATTTGTATGCTGCCAAAGCATTTAACTTTGAACCAAACAAGAATATCAAGCTTAGTGAGCAACCTGGAAGTTTTTTTGAAAGAGTAAAGAATTATGTAAACCTCCATGGTTTTGATCATGATTTGGATACGATAAAAGAGGAATTACATAGAGTGGCTATAGAGTTTTATACAACTGAGGTTACTCCAAAACACAAGGCGGTTAATTTTTTGGAGCATGTTCTTTCACAAGGCAAAAGGATTGGTATTGCAACAGCCACCAATGGCAGGGTTGCGAAAATCGCACTTGAGCATCTTGGGCTTCTTGAATATTTTGAGTTTGTCCTTTCAAATGATGATATTGGAGTCAGCAAAAGGCATCCTGATATCTATTTGCTTGCTGCAGAGAAGCTGGGACAATCTGTAGAGAACACAATTGTATTTGAAGACAATCCCAATTGTGTTAGAACTGCCAAGAATGCAGGTTTTAGAGTTGCAGGTATAAATGATAGACACTTTAGCGAAGAGGAGAACAAAATGACCGCAGATATAGCGGACTGGACTGCTTGGGATTATGAATATTACATTGAATTGTTTAAAGCATAGAAGGGACGTTTATGATTTATATACACACAGCTCTTTCTGTTGAAGCATCTCCGATAATAGAGGGATTCAAACTGAAAAAGGATATGGATACAAAAGAGTTCCAAGTGTTTGGAAACGAAGATGTCATACTGATTGTTAGCGGTGTAGGGAAAGTCAAATGCGCCATGGGTATTGCTTATCTTTTTGGCAAATACGGAGTGTGCGAGAAGGATATTCTTCTTAACGTAGGTTATTGCGGCAGTAGCAATCTTGACGTACCGCTCGGAACACTTAAACTTGCAAACAAGGTTGTAGATATGGATACAGGCAGGGAGTACTTTCCCGATTTGTTTGTGACAGGATACGAGCAAGAATGCATATCCTGTTTTTCGAATGTGATAACAAATAGAAAAGAAAACACTGAGGGTGTTTTTGTAGATATGGAATCTGCAGGAGTAATGGAGGCTTCTTACAAGTTTCTGTATCCTCATCAGACTGTTATTGTTAAAATTGTATCTGATTACATGGATGATGAAAGAAAGGATGTTTTGTTCTTAAAATCCTTAATAGATAAAAATCTTTCCAATATTGAAGATATAATTAAGCAGTCAAGAGACATCGTGTGCATGGCACAAGGCCTTAACATGGCTGAGGAAGATGCAATTCTTGATAGAATAAGGGCGAATATGAGGTTTACAAAAGGAATGATGGATTTATTAAGACCTCGAGTCAGGAAGGCTAAGATTAAAGGATACGATACTGTAAGCATTCTTTGTGGTTTTCTTGATAGTAAAAGTTCATCCAAAGTTGAAAGGAAGAGAGTGTTTGATGAGTTGCTTAAAAAACTTAAGTAGCCGGGCTGTACATAGAATATACGTGGAGGAAGATGCTTTTGGGTATGATATAACCCGAAAGGTACTGAAAAAATACTCTGATTGCGATATTGTAAAAATTAATAATTACAAGGATGTTTTTAACAGAACAAGGCAGAGTTTCTCACTGCAAAAGAAATTTCCGCAGCTGATACTTGCAGTTAAAAAGGATACCTTTATTTACGAAGGTTCTCCCATGTGTCAGAATTTTGGTCATCAAAGCTACTATTATGCAACTTTTATGGTAAACTGTATTTTTGACTGTCAGTATTGTTTTCTGCAAGGAATGTATAATTCTTCGAATATTGTCTGTTTTGTGAATGTGGAGGATTTTGCTAAAGAATTCTCAAGGATGGAATGTGGCAGCATGATTGCCCTTTCCTATGAAACGGATTTGATTGCACACCACAACATAGTTCCATACCTTGAATATATTTATGAATATATAAAGGCGACGGAAAATGTTGCTTTTGAAATAAGGACAAAAAGTGCAAATACATTAATTTTGTCGAAGTACATGCCACTAGACAATCTGATTCTTGCATATACGCTGACACCTCAAAAGATTATAGATTCTTATGAAAGATTTACCCCAAATCTGGATGCGAGAATAAAGGCGGTAAATCATGCGCTTGATTTGGGCTTTAAGGTAAGAATTTGTTTTGACCCTATATTTGCAGATGAGGATTATGAAGAGTTCTTTCAGCATGTATTTGAAAAAATTGATGGAAAGAGAATAAACGATATAGGATATGGTTTTTTTAGAATGCCAAAGGAGCAGTATCTAAAAGCGTTCAAAATCAGCGACAGTATCGTGTATGCAAAGGATTGTGTTGAAGAGGATGGAGTGGTTACTTTTCCTGAAAAAATGATAACTGAAGCAACGAAAATACATATGGATATAATTGAATATTTTGTGGACAAGGAGAAGATATATATTCTATGAAAAGAGCGATTGTTACCGGAAGTTCCAAAGGGATCGGAAAGAGTATTGTTAAAAGATTGCTCTCTCTGGGGTACCGAGTATATGGTATTTCAAGAACTGTTACCTTTGACGATGAAAATTTCATACCTGTTATTTGCGATATTCTTGATACAAAAAGTCTTTTTGAGGTAGTTGATGAGATAAGGAAGAAGGAAGAAGGTTTGGATCTGCTTGTAAACAATGCAGGCATCGGAGTTTTTGGACCTCACGAGCAGTTGGATGCAAAAGGCATACAGGAAATGGTCAGACTTAATCTTGAAGTGCCTCTTTTGTTGACCAATAGACTTTTGAGGGACCTCGTAAAGTCAAAAGGGACTGTCATATTTATATCTTCTGTAACAGCAAAGAAAACCAGTCCTCACGGTTGTGCATATGCGGCCACCAAGGCGGGTGTAAGCAAGTTTGCTGAAAGCTTGTTCGAGGAGGTCAGGAAAAAGGGAGTAAAGGTTACTGTTATACATCCTGACATGACAATGACAAACTTTTATGATGAATCAGACTTTACATGCGACGATGATGAAAGTGCATACATTTTACCTCAGCAGGTGGCGGACTGCGTTGAGTTTGTACTTAAAATGGAATCCAATCTGGCTGTTAATGACATTACTTTAAGACCACAAATAAATAGAATTAAAAGAAGGAAGGTAATAGAATAATGAAAATTCATTTTTTAGGAACAGGTGCCGCAGATTGGGATATAAACAACCCAAGCGGTGACATCAATTTCAGGCGTTTTTCAAGCGTTCTTGTCGACGATTGTCTACTTATCGACCCGGGTCCATGCATTTTTGAGTTTGCAGAAACCTTTAAACATCCCAAACTTTTTGCCCTTCTAAAGGATGTAATCTGCACACACAAGCATGCTGACCATTTTAATCAAGATAATCTTAATAGACTGCTTGGTGAGTCTGCTAATGCAAGATTCCATGAAATTGATGCATTTGCCAAACTCGAGACTGATAATCATGTAATATATTCATACCCTGCAAATCATGGAACAGCGGTATCCCCAAAAAATTATGTAGTGGAAAGCAAGGTTTCAGGAAAGAGATTTTTCTATGGACTTGATGGTGCGTGGATTTTATACGATGTGTACAAGGCGCTTCTTGAGTTTGGACATCTGGATTTGATGGTGTTTGATGCTACAATTGGAAATATTGAAGGAGATTACAGAATCTTTGAACACAACAATCTGACAATGATAAAAGAAATGAGTAAAACATTCAGGAAGATTTGCTCGAATTTCATAATATCTCATATGGCAAGAACCCTGCATGCATCCCATGAAGAGCTGGAAAAGGATATGGGGAAATACGGAATTATGGTTGCTCATGACAATATGATAATAAATATTTGAATTACGTTGCATTTGCAACGGAATTCTGTTTTTTTATCATGTATAATTCAACCATGAAGTTGGAAAACTTTAAAATTTGTGATTAAAGGTGAGAGTTATGGTAAAAAGACAAATTATTAAGATTGATGAAGATAAATGTAACGGATGCGGACTTTGCGTGGATGCATGCCATGAAGGTGCAATTCAACTTATCGACAACAAGGCAAAACTAATAAGGGATGACTATTGCGATGGGCTTGGTAACTGTCTGCCTGTTTGTCCAACTGGAGCCATTTCTTTTGAGGTAAGGGAAGCACTTCCTTTTGACGAAGAAGCTGTTATGGCAGCCCAAAAGGCTAAAGAGGAAGACCTGCCTTGTGGTTGTCCTGGCTCAATGGCAAGAGCTATTAAACCAACCAATGATGAAACTCCAAAAGTCGAAGTTGAAATGAAGTCACAGCTGAGACAGTGGCCTGTACAAATAAAGCTGGTACCAGTTAATGCACCGTATTTTAACGGAGCTAGTTTGTTGATTGCTGCAGACTGTACTGCTTTTGCATATGCCAACTTTCATGAGAAGTTCATTAAGGGGAAAATCACACTTATAGGTTGTCCCAAACTAGACATGGTGGACTATTCTGAGAAGCTGACTCAGATATTGAGGCACAACAATATCAAGAATGTTACGGTTGTCAGAATGGAAGTTCCTTGCTGTGGCGGAATTGTATACGCAGTAACTGAAGCTTTGAGGAACAGCGGTAAGATGATACCATGGCAGGTTGTTACTGTTTCTACTGACGGAGAAGTAATCGAATAATACTTATTAACTATTAGAGCCTGAAGACTCCTGAACATAGTATATATGTAAAGCTGTGTTTAGGAGTTTTTTTATGCTTGTAGATATTGGATACGATAGAAATTCAGCTTTTGAGTATGCAAAGAAATGGGCGTACAAACGAAATCCCAAATATTATAACTTTGATAAACTTGGAGGGGATTGCACAAACTTTGTATCCCAATGTATACTTTCAGGCTGCCAAGTAATGAACTACAAACCGACTTTTGGCTGGTACTATATCAATTTGAATGACAGAACTCCATCCTGGAGTGGAGTTATATATTTGTACAATTTCCTTGTTGACAACAAGGGCACAGGGCCATATGGGGTGGAAGTGGGACTTGACAAAATACAGATTGGAGATGTTATACAGCTAGGTCATGCCAATGGTTTTTATCACTCTCTTTTTGTAACAGGTGTTTCCTCAAATGATATATTCGTTTCAACTCATACCCAAGATGCGTTCATGAGGGGATTAAGCACGTATTTCTTTGAAAGGTTCAGGTGCATCCATATTCTGGGTGCAAGAAAGTATGTGAAATAGAGGGTTTTGTGTAGGAAATCTTACTTTATTCATGATATAATGTAATGGTACATAAGTTTATGAAAGGAGAACTTGCCGGCAAGGCAAAGAAATACATGACTTGGGAACAGCTTGAAAGTAATTGTAGGGAATGCAGGCGTTGTGGACTTGCATATGGCAGGACTAATGTGGTAATTGGAAGGGGATGCAAAACTGCTCCTGTTATGATTGTTGGAGAAGGTCCTGGACAAAAGGAGGACGAAACAGGTCTGCCTTTTGTTGGCAGGGCGGGAGAATTGTTGGATCTAGCCCTTGAATCCCTGGGATTTTCCGAAAATGATTATTACATAGCAAACATCGTCAAGTGCAGACCTGAGAACAACAGAACCCCTACGGAGGATGAGTGTGAAAAGTGTCTTCCGTATTTAAGGGCACAGTTTGCTTTAATCAGACCTAAGATTATTGTGTGCTTGGGCAACGTGGCAACAAAAGCGATGATAGACAAGAGTTTTCAGGTATCAAAAGCCAGAGGTATCTGGTACACCAAAAATGGGACGCTGTTTCTGGCAACTTATCATCCGGCTGCGCTTCTCAGGGATGAAAGCAAAAAGATAGAAATGTGGGAAGATTTAAGAAAGGTTAAGATAAGGCTTTATGAAGGACTTGATACATGAATTTAACAAGAAATATGCAGAATACATGCTTTCAATAGACGGGATAAACAACGGTATCAACCTGGAATTTGTTTTTGGAGACGGAAGTATAAACAGCGTTGTAATGCTGGTTGGGGAGGCGCCGGGCAAGGATGAGGTTGCGTTAAAGAAACCCTTTGTTGGACAGGCTGGAAGGATACTGTCCAAGTTTCTTGAGTCCGTCAACATTGAGAGGGAAGACGTGTACATTACAAATGCAATAAAGTACAGGTTGAGCAAGGAAGGTAAAAGGCCAGGCACTTTTGTGAACAGACCTGCGAAACTGGAGGAGATCGAACTTGCCAAAGTCTTTTTGCTTGAAGAGGTTGATATTGTTAAACCTAAAATTATTGTTCCCATGGGCAATGTGCCATTGAAGGCATTGTTTGGGAAAAACATGAGCATTGGCGAGAATCACGGTAGGATTTTTGAAGGAATTATAAAAGATACAGTCGTTTATCCTATATATCATCCTGCTAGTTTGATATACAACAGAAAGCTTGAAAAAGTATATGAACTTGACATTTTACACCTTCGAGACATTATCAACGAAACAATGCATAAATGATTTGGTAAAAATTAATTTAAAAATATACTCTTGACAAGCAAATTCAGGTTTGCTATACTAATCGAGCTGTCCAACGACAGCAGCACATTGAAAACTAAACAGCGTATCATGTAACTCGTTTAATTCTTATGAGTTAATTTTAAACAAGCCAGTTAAACTGGAAACGTAAAGAGCTAACAAATTTTTAGTTTGAAGATATAAACTGAGAGTTTGATCCTGGCTCAGGACGAACGCTGGCGGCGTGCCTAACACATGCAAGTCGAG
>DUPL01000022.1 GCA_012838385.1 Clostridiaceae bacterium | reverse complement strand
TTGGATATATAAATAGAATGGATGTGGACTTTAAGGTGAAAAATGAAGGTGTTTTTATGAGGAAGCTTTTTTTATTCGTAATCGCACTCCTGCTTGTTGGTTCAATTTGTGTTTTAGGCGATGATGCTGATGAAGCAACCAGATGGGTTGCTTCTGAAATGACATTCACCAGTGACAGGGATTATGATAATCCATTTTATGACGTTGATTTCGATGTGATATTCACGCATGAGGAAACAGGTTATGTGCTGAAAGTTCCAGGTTTTTGGGACGGTGGCAGAACATTCAAGGTAAGGTATGCATTAACCAAGACTGGGGAATGGAGTTATGTAACCATATGCTCCGACAAGAGCAACACGGGCTTGCATGATAAAACAGGAGAAATAAAGTGTGTGGAATATGAAGGAGATCTGGAAATCTATAAAAGAGGGTTTGTTAAAACAGACCCCAATCTCAGATACTTTGTATATGATGATGGAACACCTTTTTTCTATCTGGGAGATACCCACTGGTTCCTTGGGGAAGAGGATATGTCCTCCCCTGAGTCCATGTTTTATGCCATAGTTGACCATAGAGTCAAACAAAGATTTACCGTCTATCAATCCGAACCCCTTGGAGCACCATATAATCTTGCGGATGGATTTTCGTCGGCAGATCTTGTAGGGTTTTGGAATCTTGATGCCAAGTTCAAATATATTGCTGACAGCGGCCTTGTGCATGCAAACTCGCAGCTGTTCCATGTTACCGAGCTAATGAAATATTATAACCCCATATACGATGACGAGTATCTGGATAGATTGTGCAGGTACTGGGTCGCAAGATACAGTGCCTATCCGGTATTATGGACTACCGCTCAGGAAAGCGACAACGATTTCTATTACGAAAGAGGAGATTCAATTTTTGATGCGGAGAACAACCGGTGGGTAAAGGTTGCCGAGTTTACACACAAACACGATCCATACAAGCACCCGCTGACCGCACATATGGAGCACACCAGTTTTTGCATAGCAAGCGGTTCGTCCTTTAGGGATTTGGAAGGACATACATGGTATGGTGCACAGTTTTCTTTTAATTACGACACCCCTATGCCATGGGACATCGTCAAGGATTACTGGGAAAATGGACAAGGAAAAGTAATTGTTAACTATGAAGGCAAATACGATCACCTTTGGACAATGACTTTTGGCGCAAGAGCTCAGGGATGGATTGCCTTTTTAAACGGCATGTATGGATATGGTTATGGAGCCCAAGGCATATGGGATGACTGGTTTAATAACGAAGATTCATATGATGGCAGGGATATTATAAAACCTGAAGACAAAATGGTTACTTGGCAGGAAGCATTAAAGTTTCCATCTGGTGATCAGATGACCATTATGAGATCCTTCTTTGAAGAGTATGAGTGGTATAATCTTATCCCTAGGTTTGACAATCCGGAATATATCAGTGGAGAGAGTTCATACAAGAATAAATACAAAGATCTTGTCAAATTCAAAAACACCCAGTACAGTCTGGCTTCCATAGACAACGATTTGTACATACTGTATTTGTTTAATGACAGCATGTTTTCAGCAACATTAAAAGGTCTTGACAACACAATATATTCCGTTAAGTGGTTCAACCCTAGAACTGGTGAGTACAGCAAGGAGAAAAATGTGTTCATCTTTAACAGAAAATACAATATTGGTGCAAAGCCGGATTATGAAGACTGGGTACTTGTGGTGGAGAAAAAGACATATATTTCATTTTACATGCTTATAGCTCTAATGTTGGTTGCGGTGACTCAAATTACAAGACAGGTGCGTAGAAAAAGGAAATAGTGCAAGGAATAAAGGTGCCAAAATTAGGCGCCTTTTAGTTTATCATTTCCATCTTCTCATTAATATTATCCTCACTTGCAGCCATGGCATTAAGAGTCATTGCAAGAAGCCTGTCAAGATCCCAGCCAAGAAGGTCTGCACCGCGCTCAATAACTTCTCTTGAGCAGCCTGCAGCAAAGCTTTTTGTCTTGTATTTTTTCTTTAAGGATTTCAACTCCATGTCCTTTGTGCTCTTTGAAGGGCGCATGAGAGCGGCTGCCCATACAAGACCGGTAAGCTCGTCCACTGCATAGAGCACTTTCTCCATCTCATGTACTGGAGAAATGTCAACCATTATACCGTATCCATGCGATACAACGCTGTGGATGACATCCTCACCCACACCACCTTCACGAAGGAGTTCAGGTGCTTTAACGCAGTGTTCCTCAGGATACATCTCAAAGTCAATATCATGCAAAAGCCCTACAATTCCCCAATATTCCATCTCTTCTTCATATCCTAGCTCCCTTGAAAACCACTTCATAACTTCCTCAACAGTTACAGCATGTCTGATATGAAACGGATCCTTGTTGTACTTCCTTAACAACTCGAATGCTTCTTCTCTTGATATTGTTGACATAACTTTTCTCCTTTACAAACGAAAATAAATATAAATGCTTGTGCCACCAGGCTAAATTTTACCATATATATAAAGAAAGTCAATTTGACCCGTTTGATATTATCCCGTAATGTAGTACAATTAACATGACAAATGCGATGTATGGGAGTGAATAATCCATGAGTATCTCTCCAAAGGATAAGGAAACCCTTAGAAAACTAGGCTGGCAGTACATGGAGATTGCCCTGCTGCCTGTGCACAGGGAAAAGCTTGAACTGTGGAAGGCTTTAAACCGCTGCAGGATGCAGCGCCCCATGGTTAGCATTGACCAAGTGCCATGGAATGAAATATGTGATGAGGAACTTGTTTGCCAGGTTGAAGACCCGTTCTTTATGCATATCGAACTGGAACTTAGAAGAAAAATTTATATGTGGAAGCACTTTCCTGTGGATATGGTTTTAGAACCTTACATAACCATACCTAAAATAGTGGGCAATACCGGATACGGACTTAGCGAAGACTCAAAAATCATTGCACTTAACGAGGGCACCACCGCACCATCAAGAAAATACAACCGGGTATTGAAAGACTATGAGGATATCGAAAAGATAAAGGATATGGAAATCACACAACACAAAGAAACATGCGATTATATTTACCAACAGGCAAAGGACATATTTGGCGGCATTGCACCGGTCATGCAAGGACACGGAATACAGTTCCATTTGGGAGTCTGGGACTTTTTAACAACATACATTGGTGTTGAGGATGCATATTATGAAATCATGGATCGCCCAGATTTTGTTCATGCCTGCTTGAAGAGAATTACAGAAGCAACAATCGCAGGTATCAAGAAGGCAAACGATTTGGAGGTCCATAACGATATCGCAAACACATGCCACTGCTCATACGTATATACCGATGAACTGTTGCCTGACTTTGGTGCAGGCAAAGGTCCTGTATCGTACAATTCATGGGCATTTGGCATGGCACAGCTCTTTTCCACAGCATCTCCCAAGGTTACCGAGGAGTTTGAGCTGCCATATATCTCGAAAATGGCAGAATATTTCGGCATGATATATTACGGCTGCTGTGACCGCCTTGATGACAGGCTTGATATTGTGAAAAAGATACCAAATGTACGAAAAGTATCCTGCAGTCCATGGAGCGATAGAAAAGCATTTGCTGAGAAGATTGGAGACAATCTTGTCATGTCATTTAAACCAAATCCGGCATATGTAGCCGGAGGTTCGTTTGATGAGGATATTGTAAGGAAAGACCTCCGATACACGTTTGACCTGGCAAAAGCAAACAACGTAAACCTCGAAATAATATTGAAAGACATATCAACAGTATGCTTTGACCCAAGCCGCCTGGCACGCTGGGCCAAAATTGCCATGGAGGTTGTACAATCATGAAAAAGATTCTGTTAACTGTAATAGCTTTTATACTTTTAGGCCTTGTAATTGTTTGCAGTAATGACATTGGCACAGTCAACCAGTGGGTTGCATCCGAAATGACTTTTGAAAGCGAACAAGACTATGCAAGTCCATTTTACGATGTAGACTTCGACGTAATATTCACTCACAAGAAAACTGGATTCGAACTTAAGATCCCTGGTTTCTGGGATGGGGGCAAAGTATTTAAAGTAAGGTTTGCATTAACACAGGTTGGCGAATGGAGCTTTGTTACCGTATGCTCTGACAAAGATAATACCGGGCTGCATAACAAGTCGGGGAGAATAATGTGTGTGGAATATAATGGAGAGCTTGAGATATATAAAAGGGGGTTTGTAAAGACAGATCCTAACCTCAGGTATTTCGTATATGATGATGGTACACCCTTCTTCTATCTGGGAGACACACATTGGGTGATTGGCGAAGAGGATATTTCCACACCCGAGTCCAAGTTTTATAAAATCATAGACCACAGGGTCAAGCAAAGATTCACCGTATACCAGTCACAACCTCTTGGAGTGCCATACTTGCTCTCCGATGGGGTTTCAGAAGATGATCTCAAGGGTTTTCGGGCTCTGGATGTAAGATTCAAGTATATTGCCGATAGCGGTCTTGTGCATGCCAATTCACAGCTGTTTCATGTGCGAGAACTCATGAAATATAAAATGCCGATGTACACTGATGAGTATCTGGACAGATTATGCAGATACTGGGTTGCCAGGTATAGTGCCTACCCGGTTTTATGGACGACTGCCCAGGAAAGCGACAATGACTTCTACTTTGAAAGAGGAGACTCAATTTTCGATGCAGCCAACAACCGATGGATAAAAGTTGCACAGTGCATTCATAAATACGATCCATACAAACATCCTCTTACCGCACATATGGAACATACCAGCTTTTGCACAGCAAGCGGGTCGTCATTCAGAGATGTTGAAGGGCACACCTGGTACGCCGCTCAATTTTCTTTCAATTACGACATGCCTATGCCTTTGGACATAGTCAAGGATTACTGGGAAAACGGACAAGGAAAAGTAGTTATAAACTACGAAGGAAAGTACGACCATCTTTGGACAAAGACTTTTGGTTCAAGAGCCCAGGGCTGGATTGCCTTCCTGAATGGAATGTATGGTTATGGGTATGGAGCTCAAGGAATATGGGATGTCTGGTTCAACAATGAGGACACATACGCGCTCCTTCTTAGAAGAACATGAATGGTGGAAACTAACTCCTAGATTTGATGATAAAGGATATATGGAAAGCAGAAGTTCCTTTAGGAACGAATATAAAGAGCTGATAACACGCAAAAACATACACTACAGCCTGGCTACAATAGGCAACGACTTGTATGTACTGTACTTGTTTAATAACACAGTGCAGTCTGCTACTTTAAAAGGTCTTACAAATACAATTTATACTGCAAAATGGTTCAACCCAAGAACCGGTGAATACATTAATGAAAAGAATGTGTTTATACTCACAGGGAGGTATAAAATAGATGAAAAACCAGACAATGAAGACTGGATTTTTGTCATGGAGAAAAAAGTAAATATCTCCTTCTACATGATACTTTCATTTATGCTGGTTGTCATCACACAGCTTGCAAGGCAAATAAAAAGAGGAAAAAAAGAAGCCAGGATTTAATTAATCTTGGCTTCTTTATGTTTGCTACTTGCTCATTGTTTGCAACAATACTTGAGTATAAGCACGTGCAAGAAAATCGTTTGGATGATTTACATTGTTGCCTGTCATATCATAATATCTCTTGTACTTCAGTAATGCAGAATGGAACTCTGTCATGTCACACAAAGCAATACCTTCTTTGGTCATGGATTTAAGTTCGTCAGCAAACTTATATTGGTTTCCGTAAAATCCTTGCACTTCCTCATTGGGAAGCATCGTAGCAACCAAAATAATTTCGCAATCTGGGTTATCTGCCAGAACACTGTCAATTATCTGCTGAATCTGCTGCTTGTATGTTTGGGGAGGTGTGCCGGCATCATTCATACCAAATGCCAAAACAAGCAAATCAGGATTATGTTTGATTACATTCGTATAGACAGTATCGGCACCCCAAGCAGTATTCTGTCCTCCAACAGCTGTGTTTTTGAATGTAATGTCATCATATCCGTATTTATCTTTTAGAGCATCAACCATCATGTCAGAGAATCTGGGTACCCCCGGTCTTGCACCGATAAGTTTTGAAGAGTTAGCACCAACAGTTATGGAGTCACCAAAGAATACAATGTTCAATGGCTCTTTATTCTCCAGTTTGGATAATGTTTTTGGCAATTTGTCTCCCTGTGCCTGAGGTACATTTTCCTTCCAACCATCTATATGTACATAGGTTACAACAATGTGGTGCTTGTGGAAAGTATCCCCTTCTCCAAATCTAATATAGCCACCACCAGTTCTGCCAAAAACATCAGAGCCGATTGTTCCATTTGCAGGATACATCCAGCTATATTTTACAGTCTTGATATCTCCATCTTTCTTGATTCTCAGCTTGCCATCAACCAGTTCATAGTCAACATTCTCTACATATGTATTTCTAAGGGTTGCATCATGCACGGCAATAATCTTCTCTGCTTTATACAATAGAGGAATATCGTCGATTGAACCGTCTTCATTCTCCAATGGCAAAACCGATTCATTGTACACAATATTTCCTTCCCAGTATGGAATTGTGTATTTATCAAGTTCATACTCTGAAGAGTCCAAGTCTTCCTCAGTATATTGGGAAAGAACCTCTTCAAGTGTAGGTGGCTTTGTAGGCTCCGGCGTTGGAGATGCTTTTGGATCTTTCTCTCCTGTCGTACTGCACGATACAGTAGTTAAAGTCAGTACGAGGACTACGAATAATTTCAATGTCTTTTTTAACACTTATGACCTCACCTTTCTTGTTATTATCAATTCAGTATCATTTTACAGGCGTAAATAAAAAAATGCGAGCAATCGCAACTTCTCAAATTAACTATATCATTTTATATTCTTTTTGCAAGTATTTTTTTCAAAAAATGTACCAAGCCATTTTAATCATTGTATTTATTGAAGCTAACTATTCTAAATATTTATTGCAAACATCTCCGCTACAATTAACCAAACAGTTTGGTCACATTCCCCAAGCACCAAGGATCGTCCAAACACCAAATGTACTAAAGCTATATCGCTAGCTTCAGTAAGTTTTTACTTGCATTTACATCCCTATGATGTTGTTTATTCCATACAGTTGGCTTGTTGCTCATCTCACGATTTCATCACTCCTTTGGTCTTACTAGATAATACAAATCTACCAATCTGTCATTTTTGTTAATGTGTAAAAGTTTTTTCGGCAAACTTCTTCCCCCTAAGATTAAAAAATGATATAATAAGCTAACCCATAACATGATTTTTATCATGTCTATTAATAATACAATAAGTCGTTCGTCAATTCAGAAGACTCTTTTCTCGCAATATCTCACAAAAACACATTCTATACTACATAAAATCACCATTTTTAAAACTTAAAAAATAATAAATGTAAAAAAGTCATTGACAAATTCGTATTTTCCTATAGAATTAATTTGCCAATTTAAAATAATTAATGAGGAAGGGATATCAAATTATGAAAAAAGCTTTATGTTTTGTAGTAGTACTAATGATTCTAACATCATTTGCAATTATGCCTGCTATGGCAGAGGACACAAACCTGGCACTTGGCAAAAGTGTTACCGCTGAATCTGATTACTCTGGAACTAATCCAAGTAAGGAAGATTTAATATTCTTTTCAGCTACATATCTTACAGACGGAGAAGCTCCTATATGGGACGGCGTAAGCCAAGATGTACATCTTTGTTGGTATAGTGAAGCCCAAACACAAGAAACCGATATCAATCTTACAATAGATCTTGAAGATGTATATGCATTAAATAAAGTTGTCTTAACACCATCAAGTTTTCTTGATGGCCAGAGCTTTCCTACCGATTTTGACATTCTTGTTTCTAATGACGGCAATGAATGGTCAAAAATAGGTGAAGTTAGAGATCGTACTGGCGTTATATCAGACAACATGGTTTTCGATACTGACAAGGAAGCTCGTTATGTAAGAATTAATGTTACCAAAATGAGTCCTATTACTGATGGAAACGTTTTCTTTGCAGGAATTGCTGAAGTTGAAGCTTATGGTGGACCTGTGACTGCTCCAGAAACTGAGCCAACTACTGAGACAAACCCAGGAACCAATGATCAGTCATTTACATGGTTGATAGTTGCAACTGCAGCTTTTGCACTCGCATTCGGTGCATTTGTATTTCTGCGTAATCGCAAAGAAGCTGAGGTATTTTAATATCTAAGATTCAGCTATTGTTAATGACGTCAATCATCAATGGTTGACGTCGTTTTTATATAACTTGTATGTTAGCCTCATATATGGCTATATATGTAAATTATATTTTTATATTCAGTATTTATAAAATTTTTGTATTGACAAATTGGCATATTCATGTAAAATTACCTTGTAAAAAAACACAATGATAAAGGATGGATGATTAGTAATGAAAAAAATGTTTTGTTTTGCAGTAGCACTAATGATTCTTGTTTCAATTGCTGTAGTGCCTGCAATGGCTGAAGAAGAAAACGTAGCACTTTATAAATATGTATATTGCGAATCCGATGATCCTGGCGCTAACCCCAGCCTTGAAGGCATCGCATTTTTCTCCGCCGATTTCCTTACAGACGGAGACGCTCCTGAATGGGACGGTGTAAGTCAGGATACCCCTCTCTGCTGGTATGGCGGATCAACAACACAGGATACCAATATAACGATTACAGTTGACCTTGAAAATACATATGCTCTTAGAAAAATCGTTTTGGTACCTACAAGCTTTCTTAACGGCATGAACATGCCAACTGACTTCAAAGTTCTTGTTTCCAAAGATGAAAGCGACTGGGTAACAGTTGCTGAAGTTAATGGCCGTACTGGAGCTACATCAGAAAACTTTATTTACGAGTTTGAAGAAGAAGAAGCTCGCTACATTATGGTCTCAATTACCAAAATGAGCCCTGTTAAAGATGATAGCTTCTATTATTCAGGTATTGCTGAACTCGAGGCATACGGCGATCTTCTGTCTACTCCTACAGCTGAACCAACAGAGGTCCCACAGGAAACACCAGCAGATGAGACTACTGAAGAACCTTCAGAGACTCCTGCTGCAACTAAGGACAATACTGATAAAGAAGATGACAAAAAGTCCGACTTCCCTGTTGTTCCAGTTGCAATCGCAGCTGCAGCAGTTGTCGTAATCGCAGTGGTAGTTGTTATAGTTAAAAAGAAGAAGTCATAAGTACAATACATAAATTGACTACATTACCAAGAAAGTAGAACATCAAGTTCTACTTTCTTGGCTTTCAGAACAAATCCTGACCACATTGCAGACTCCTCTTGAGCAAGTCCTGCAGTACGCCTATATATTATTATCTTCTTTATTTAGAATCATGGCAATAAAAGTTTAAGTAAAGTTCTATGATAAGAATTGACAGCAAAAATTTTAATAACGGCTATTGACAATTTGTGAAGTATTGTATATAATATCTTTTGTCGCTGTGAGCGACATATTACATTCGGGCCATTAGCTCAGTTGGTTAGAGCAACCGGCTCATAACCGGTTGGTCCGGGGTTCGAGTCCCTGATGGCCCACCAATATAAGAATCTGGAAGAGACTAAAATCCTTCCAGATTTTTTTATACAATTAAAACATAAGACATTATATCCTTAAGGAAAAACAAGCCCTCTATTTCGAGAGCTTGTCTATAATACCCATTATCTCCTCAATCTTTTCATCACTGTTTCCTTTTAAGATAGCTTCCTTGACACACCCGTTAATATGGGCATGAAGTATCTCCTTGTTAACTCTTCTCAAAATCGCCTGGGTTGCCAAAAGCTGTGTGGATATGTCAATGCAATACCTGTCATCCTCCACCATTTTAATAAGGCCGTCTATCTGTCCTTTGGCCGTTTTAAGTAGACGATACACCTTTTCCTTATCCGCCTGCATTTTCCGCCTCCTTTAACCAAACAAACCTTTTTTCTCTGATATTGAAACCACCTCGTATCCTGCATCAGAAACCGCCTTGGCAAGAATATCATCATCCACATCAGACTTAAGATCAACCACGGCATTTTTCTTCTTCAAATTTACTTTTGCAGAAACACCATCCAATGAATTCAAAGCCTTTTCCACATGACTTTTGCAATGATTGCAAGTCATTCCTTCTATTTGTATTACCTTCTTCATTCCTAAAAACCCCTTTCATTATTATTCTCTATTAAAAAATCTCAATCTTAGAGCATTTGTAACCACAAATACCGAACTCAAACTCATGGCAAGAGCTCCGATCATTGGACTTAGCTTAAGTCCAAAGAAGGGATAGAACACTCCAGCTGCCAAAGGTATGCCCAGTGTATTGTAGAAGAATGCCCAGAACAGATTCTGTTTTATATTCTTTATTGTCGCCTTTCCTAGCTTTACAGCAAATACAGCATCATTTAGATCGCTTCTCATAAGAACAATATCAGCAGACTCTATGGCAATATCAGTACCTGCACCAATAGCTATACCTACATCTGCTCTAACCAACGCAGGCGCATCGTTGATACCGTCTCCCACCATAGCCACCTTTTTGCCTTCTTCCTGCAGTTTCCTTACGATGCTTTCCTTGTCTTGCGGCATGACATCGGCTACCACGTTGTCTATTTGAAGGCTGCCTGCTACAGCCTTTGCAGTAGTTTCATTATCGCCAGTCAGCATTATGACATCAATACCCATATCCTTAAGCTCTTTTATTGCACTTTTGCTGCTTTCCTTCACAGTATCAGCCACCGCAATAACTCCAATGAAAGTATTTTCCTTTGCAAAGTAAAGAGGAGTTTTCCCTTCCTGCGAGAGGTTGTTGCCATTTACCGAGTCAGGCACCTTAATTGAGTTGTCCCTCATCATTTCAATATTTCCAGCCACATAACTCTTACCATCAATTATAGCGGTTATACCTCTTCCTGGCACTGCATTAAAGGATTCCACCTCCACAAGTTCAAGATCATTATCCTTGGCTTTTGCCAGTATGGCTTCTGCAAGAGGATGCTCGGAGGGTTTTTCAATCGAAGCAGCTATAATCAAAAGTTCCTTCTCATCAACACCAAAAGGCATAATGTCCGTAACTTTTGGTTTTCCTTCCGTTATGGTTCCTGTCTTGTCCAGAACCATGGTGTCTATCGAATGCATAAGCTCAAGTGCCTCTGCAGACTTTACCAATACACCATTTGAAGCACCTTGACCCGTAGCCACCATAACCGCAACCGGTGTTGCAAGACCTAGAGCACACGGACAGGAAATGACCAGCACACTAATCCCTATTGTCATGGCAAACTCAAATCCGTAACCAAGCGCATACCAAATTATACTGGAAACAATAGCTATAACTATGACTACTGGAACGAAAATGCCGCTTATCTTGTCAGCCAGTTTGGATATTGGAGCCTTTGAAGAGCCCGCCTCCTCCACCAGCCTTACAATCTGCGCAAGAGTAGTGTCATTACCCACCTTCTCCGCTTTGAACTTGAAATATCCGCTTTTGTTGACAGTTGCTGCATGCACCTTGTCACCTACATTCTTTTCAACAGGCATACTTTCCCCTGTCAGCGCTGACTGGTCGACAGAAGTCCTTCCTTCAACAACGACCCCATCCACAGGAATACTTGCACCAGGCCTTACAACTACAACATCCCCTATTACAACCTCATCAACGGAAATGGTTTCTTCTTTTCCATCCCTCATAACAGTAGCTGTCTTTGGTGCAAGATTCAAAAGCTTTGCAATCGCATCCGAGGTCTTGCCTTTTGACCTGGTTTCAAGAAACTTGCCCAAGGTTATAAGGGCGAGAATCATGGCTGCAGACTCAAAATACAGATCATGTGTATACTGGTTCACAATATCCATATCACCATGACCAAGGCCGTATCCTATTCTAAATATTGCAAATACTCCATACACCAAGGCAGCACCTGATCCGATTGCAATCAATGTATCCATATTGGGCGACAGTTTGAACAGCGTCTTGAAACCCACCTGAAAATACTTTCTGTTTAGAAACACAATCGGGAGAGTTAACAGAAGCTGCACCATAGCAAAGGATACCGCATTCTCATCCCCAATAAGAAATGATGGCATTGGAAGTCCAATCATATGCCCCATAGACACATACATAAGAGGCACCAGAAATACAAAGGACCAAATTACCCTGTTCTTCATTTCCTTTAGTTCTTCCCTGACAAGATTGGCACCAGTTTCCTCTTTTCCTGAAGCCTTCTCCTCCGAGAAAACCGATGCCTTGTAACCGGCACTGTTTACAGCCTCTATTATCTTTTCAT
This sequence comes from Clostridiaceae bacterium, assembly GCA_012838385.1. Lineage (GTDB taxonomy): Bacteria > Bacillota > Clostridia > UBA1212 > DUPL01 > DUPL01. The sequence goes on along the minus strand of DUPL01000022.1, from coordinate 4,798 downwards.
CTATATTCAAGTTATCAATATTCTCATCCAATTCCACAGTCATGCTCTTTGTCAACAGGTTTACATTAACATCTTTTACTCCCTGTATTTTCTGAACTGTTCTGTTAACTGCGGCAGAACACGCTGAACATGTCATGCCTTCAACCGTGTATTTGTTCTTCACTTGTTTCACCTCTCTTAATATACCTGCACCCCCTGGGGGTATATATAGTTTACTCCTAATGTTATTGTTTGTCAATACATAGAGCAGTATTCACAAAAATTTAAAAGCCCCGCCTATTTCAAGCGGAGCTTTCGTTATTCATTAATCACATTTATCTGACACTGCTTCATGGCCTTTAATGCATTTTCATGAACCTCCCGGTTTGATCCCGCACAACAGGAAGCATCCACGGTTACCAGCACTTCAGGGCAAAAGGCTTTAATTAAAAGTGTATTGGAGAGAACACAAATATCAGTAACCAATCCCACAATTTCCACTTCTCTAAGACCTTCTTCAAACATTCTTGCCACTTTCTCACCCAAGGCGGTGCTTCCAAAGGTGTACTTTACAATCTCAGTGTATTTCTTGTCCTTTGCAGCATCCAGAAGGTCTTTATGCACCTTGTGGCCATGCGTGCCTTCCTTGCAGTGTACGACAGGCAAATTTCTTCCCTCCTGCGTATCCAAATAATCTTCTTTATGTGTATCAAGAGTAAATACAATTTCTCCTTCATGTTTCTTTATCTTATCAACCACTGCTGGAACAATCCTTTTAGCTTCCTCGCTTCCTAAAGCGCCATCTATAAAATCATTCTGCATGTCAACTACTACCAGCAATTTTTCCATTAAAATTCTCCTTTCTCCAAGTAGTATAATTCATTATACCACAAAAACTGGAGAAAGGACGAAATGCTAGTTTTCTATCTTAAACGTTCTTTTGGCATCAGGACTCTCCATTTCAAACACAAAGGAAAAACTATACGTTCCATCCATGTTGAAGTGTACTGAATAACCATCATACTCATGAACAAAAAACTCAATGGGCACGTATTCACCATCCACAAGCTCATAAATCCTTGGCTTCTTGATATTCGTAAAGCCATCTATACGAACTGCATTGTTGTTCCTTCCGCCTGATATGGTAAACTCGGCTTGATTGTCCACACACTTGATCCTTGGCAGATAAGCATCCTTTACAACCTCTCCCTTTATTGCCTCAATTTTTAAAGGCTTCAGCGCCGAATCCTCTCTTACGTATCTGACATTGTCATCATGCAAATCGTTGTATGATCCATATGGGAGAAGAATAAAATCCAGTTCAATGTAGTCGCCCTTCTTGAATTTGGTTTTGCCCAAGTCAAGACTGAGGCTTCCTATGTTGATGGTTCCACTGAAGGTATTCCTGAAAACAAAGCCGCCACTGTACTTCTTCTTCCCAATCTTTATATTGCTGTTTTTCAATATGAAACCAAAGTTCATATCCTCGTTTTTATCAAGTTCAAAATATGAGAAGTACGGATTCTGATTGCCCAGTTTGTAGATCTGTGTATTCTCAGTGGCAGTATCAATCATCACTGTCTTTGGCTCATTGTTTTCATCCAGATACCCTGCCTGATAGAACTTGTTGCCTCTTGAGTCAAAAGTGAACAGTGAAAAGTTTTCTCTGACATTGTCTATTGTGAGGTCTTTCAAAAACTCAAGACGTAAAGAGTAATACGTCCTGTTTTCATCCGTTTGCGGAAACTCCAGATGTCTCAATGTATATTTGTAGGATCCGCAGTCAGATATGTAGCTGTAGTCCAAGTCTGCATACGTCTGACCCGAACTCCTAATATACGTTCCTGTATACTCACTGCCTATCTTCTTTACCCCTTTCATGTATGAGACAAAATACAGTCTTCCAACAGAGTTGAACTGGGGTTGCGATGTCCACATGATGCCGCTTGGACCGCGAAAATCAGGCAGTGTCCAACCATCCTTGCCATAGACATAATATGGAGCAATGCAGTTTGATTCGGTTACACCTGTGGAAAGATGGTAGTACGAAACATGGAACTGTATCCAGGACAGCTGCTTGAGAGGATAGCTGCCCCAGTTCTGATAAAGGTGGAGAAGAGTAAATTCAGCCTCCTCGCTTGCTTTCAGTACAAGCGGGAAGAAGGTATCACCATAGGCATTATCCTCAGGATCATAAAATGGTTCCTCGTATTCCCCTTTGAAGTTCTTGCCCACCTGAAGAGGTATTGGTATCAGTGTTTCCGTATCGTCAAGCAGCGCGGCACATTCAAGACCGCCTGATTCTGAATTCATCCATATATAAATACCTCTGTCGTTATTGTCCGACTTAACCTTTATTCTTGCAGTATAATGCTTGTCAGGTTCACGGTAGTACGCTTTGTTGAAATCAGAACCTTCCATGGTAAACCTGTAGGCACCCCTTATATGGTCATAACCGGCAAATTGGGCATCCGCATTGGTATCCATCACGGTTATGTCTGCAAGAGGATTCCTTTCATTGAAAGCTTCCTTGTCTATACCTGCAAAGGAATGAGACAGGTCGGTGTATACCCTGTTTCCAAAGGTGATGTCGTCCATTTTCCTGATATTGTTTCCTGTCACATTGGCATACTGGGTGAATACATAGTTGTCCTTATCCTCTGTTAAAGTGCAATAGGATGTACTTCCATCCGGCGGGATTATGAATCCAACCACACCCACCTTCTTTATGTCAAACGCCACATACTCCAAACTTTCCCCATCCATCTTGCTTATGTCGCTGCTCGTTCCGTTCTTGTCCCTGTATTGAATTTTTGCCACCGACTTTTTACTTATCCTCACTTCGAAACCGAAACCTGCCAGCTCATTGTAGTCATTAGAGGCAATCAATCTGAATTCCTGATGCATTTTGTCAGAGTATGTATGAATGGTCTTGTCAAGTTTCAGAGGAACGGACGCCGCTTCAGTCCTAACCGCATTTACTGACTTGAAAGTTATCTTTTCACCGGAAGCACTTCCAATATCAAAGCGGATTCCTTTAAGGGGGGTATTGAACAAGCCTGTGCCGGACAGATCAATTAAATATGTATGATAGTTTCCATCAGCGAGCACCTTGAAGGAAGTGACCTGCTGTGCGTTAAATCCTTCTGTGTCCTCGGTAAAGAAGTACAAATAGCCAATGTTTGCTGTACCCTCCACTTTCATTTCCACCTGTATTGCATTGTATATGGCAGGATTCACATGAATTCCCGTCCTTACCACATATGGGTCATAATCACCTGCAATTTCAACTACCATGGTATTGTCCTGGTAGTTGATGCCCTTTATATCCTTGCTGCCCTGCCAGCTCCTTGTGTCAAACCCGCTTATGTCAAGTTTTTCATAAATGGTAACATCCTGTTTTCCAAATCCCAGATCCCTAATATGGGTTTCATAATAGTAGTATCCAAGCCTTGTCGTATTGACCCTGGCAGTACTTATTGAATCAGACGCATAAAATGTGCTGCCGCTTGTATCCCTGACAAAAACATCCATCGTATTCTTCAAGTATGTTTTTCCCTTGTTTGTTTTAAGAGCCGTAACATACTTATTGCTTCCCCCCATAAGCTCGTGGACAAGCTCAACCTGGGTATTGATAATAGTAAGGCTGCTTCTGTCAGGTTTGTTGTAGTAAGCCTGCACCTTGTTTGCAATACTGTTTGCATACACCATGGATGCGGATAATTTTGTATCTCCACTGGTATCTCTTGGAGGCACTTTTTTTACATCCGTACCACAACCTGCCAATATAACAACACAAAAAATCAGACAAAAAATACGAATAAGCCTATTCATGTATAACTCTCCTCGCAAGTAATATGTTAACAATATAATATCACAAAAAGGCAACTAAAAAAACTGCCACTTTTCAGTGACAGTCCTTGTTACATCATTTTTGTGCGGCTGTGTTTCACAAGGGTAAGTGGTATTTGATTTTCTTCGCAACCCAGGAAGCAAGAAGACTCATAATAACATCACCAGGGATAAAAGGGATTACGCAAAGCATTAGAATTTTCCATAAACTCATATTGTTTCCAAGGTACAGATTCATAATTATATGAAAATAAATGGTACCTAGAGTATAGCAGGCTGCAATGCTCCCAAACGAAGCCAAAAGATATCTTGAATACGATACTTCCTTTCTTTTGCCCACAATCAATCCCGCAACAAAGGCACCTGCCACAAAACCAAGAATATAGCCGAAGGTGGGCTGAAGTACGTAGCCAAATCCTCCTCCATTTGTAAACACGGGAAGTCCAATCAACCCTGCAATAATGTATATTGAAACAGAGATGGCTCCCTTGCAAGAGCCCAGAAGCAAACCCGCAAGTGTGGTAAAGGTCAGCTGCATTGTAATTGGAACATATGAAATCGGTATCTTTATATATGCTCCAATGGTAGACAGCGCCGCAAAAAGAGCGCATAAAACAATAGATTGTGTATCAAATATTCTCTTTTCCCTATTCATGTCAACTGTTCCACCTCAATGATATTTCACCATAATTAAGAGACTCAACCTTGCCCTCTTCGTATCTGACTACAAGCCCCCCATTGTCATCTATGTCAAGGACATGTGCATTTTGTCTGTTTTCTCCCACAAAAACCACCACGTCCTTGCCAACAACTATCGACCTCTCCCGGTACTCCTGTATAAACTTCTTTTCCTTTAGACTTTCGGGAGTTATAAGAGATTGCAGCTCATTCAATACTTCTGCAACAAGCCGGTTTCTAGGTACAAACCCATCCTTCGAGTTGCATATTGAGCCTGCCACCGCCTCCA
>DUPL01000021.1 GCA_012838385.1 Clostridiaceae bacterium | reverse complement strand
GCAACCGGATCCTTAGACAAAAGAACACCAATATCGCCCGCAATAGGCTCCATGGCTTTTCCTGCACAATCGCAGTCCTGGGTTACGTTAATTATAAACGAGATATAGATTATGTCCTTGTCCTTTGCAGCACCGTAAGCGTATTCTGCAAGCTTCTCTCTGAAATTGGATCCTCCCCAGGTATTCCTTATTGCTCCTTCTGGACAAACAGCAATACATCCTGCACACCCAATACAAATATCTTTGTCTATTACCGCAATTTCTTCACATTCGATTGCTCCAAAATCGCAGCTGTCAACACAGGTGCCGCAGGCTGTGCATTTCGAGTCATTGACAACAGGAGATATGCCTGAGTGCTGTGCAAGCTTTCCACCCCTTGCCGCAAACCCCATGCCGAGCTGCTTGATGGCGCCTCCAAAACCAGCCTCCACATGCCCTTTGAAATGACTCATAACTATAAACTGGTTGAATCTTCCGTACTCTTTTCCAATCTTGCACTTGTCAATATACTCTTTGTATATCTCCACTTCCACATATTCCGTTCCGATTTCACCATCCGCAATAATTATCGGAATCTGTGTAAAACCATGCTCTTTAGCCGTCTTAATATGTTTTGTTCTTGTAGTTCTTGCACCTCTGTACAATACATTTGATTCAATATAGCTAGTTGTTACTCCCATATCCTTCAGATAACGTATAATTTCGTCATAACATACAGGCGGTACGAAAGTTTTGTTCCCCTTCTCTCCAAAATGCACCTTTATGGGTACTTCTTTATCGAACGTATGGTTTGTTTCCGATACAAGATGCTTCAATAGCCTTAATGCATCCCTTCCAAGACTTAGAAAATCACCGCTTCTGTTTTCAATAAAATATACCTTGCTCAAGTAAACTCCCCCCTTTTATTTCCATGCATAAACAAACTAGAAATGCAAATACTCTTATCAGAATACCTCAGGCATATCTGGTAATTGACATATATGGATGTTGGATGCCAAATACAGCTATGGGGTATTCTGCTTTATTCAAAACGAAAAGAAAAGACTTTCATTTCTCTTCCTTCAAACATAAGCCACAAGGCTTTGACTCCTTCTGCCGATGCAACAGCATCAGTTTCAAACCATTCAAACTCTGGAGAATCAACATCCACCGCTGCAAGCAACAGGTTATCATTCGTCTTTACGAGAATCCTTCCCTTTCCTTTTGTTTTTATGCAAAAACGTCTTACACCATCCTTGAAATCCAGATACTTGTACTCCGCCCAGTCCTGTATCCAATTTCCGCCACCGCAGTTCACAAGTATTTCCTTTGAATCAAAGTATGGTGCAATATATATGTTGCCTTTTACCCTGCATGCAATGGATGCATCAATCTCTTTGAATGCATCAATGGGACCGCCAGCACCCATCGATGTCATTTCAACCTCATTGATGGTTCCATCTTCATTGAAATATATTTTCTCAACACACATTCTTCTTGAAGTAAAGCTATTTTGCGAGGACCGATGATAGAAAATATACCACTGTCCCTTGAATTCTTCAATAGAACCGTGGTTGTTCCAGGTTTGTGGGTCACAGTACATATTGTCAATAATCACGCCGCCCTTTTTGTACGGACCCAAAGGCTTGTCAGACATTGCATAAGAAAGACACGTAGCCTTCCCTCTTGATATATCCGTATAGACGATATAATATATTCCGTTTCTTTTGCGCATGCATGCCCCTTCATGGAATCCATGTTCCTGCTCTGTTAGAATCGCTGTCTGAAGACTGTCCATATCCAAAGTAGACATGTCATCATTCAACTTTGCTCCCCTTAAGTTGAACTGGCCCCATAAATAGTATGCCTGTCCGTCATCATCAACAAAAACTGCTGGGTCAATACTGTCTCCATCAGCACCTTTTACTGGTTTTGCGTCCCCAAAAGGCCCGTAGGGCTTGTCGGATACTGCAACAGCTTCAAAGTTGTCCTGCCCGCAAACATATAGATAATATTTTCCGTCCTTATGAATTGCATCGGGAGCGTACAAAGGAGTACCTTTGCTCCAATATATGCCAGGCTCTTCTTTGGTATTCTTGAATGATATACCGTGGTATGTCCAGTTTGTCAAAGTTTCGTCCTCCGTTGAGAAGACATGATACTCATGACCGCAGTATTCCTTTTTGCCGGATATGTCGGTGGAACCGTAGAGATACAACCTTCCATCCGGCATGACATGGGCTTCACCATCTGCAATAAAGAACGGTCTTGGCAATATGGGATTCATTTTAATTCCTCCAGTTTTTCATATTCGCCCCTATTATACCAAATTGTTTACCACTTTGTTGAGCTTTTCCGTCATCAAAAGCATCAAAACTGCAAAAACAGCAAGATAAAAAGGATAAAATCCAATATTGACATAATCTGCGATAAGACCAAACAAAGGAGGCATGAATGTACTGCCCACGTATGCGCTAGCCATCTGTATTCCTATGATTGCCTGAGAATTTTCCTTTCCGAAGTTGGAAGGCGTTGAGTGTATTATGGCAGGGTAAATAGGAGCACATCCAAGACCTGCAACAACAAGACCTACTAAAGAAAGCACACTGGAGAAAGGAAGAGCAATCATCAAAACCCCAAACATGCAAACAATTATCCCACTTCTAATCATAAGCCTGTCTCCAACCCTGTTGGATACAAACCCGCTTATAAACCTACCTATTGTAATTCCAAGAAAGAACATGGACGCAAAGGTTGCAGCAGTCTCTGCATTCACATTTCTGCACTCAACAAGATAACTGCTGGCCCATAGTCCTGCTGTTGATTCAAGAGCGATGTAACTGAAGAAGCCTACCAGTATAAGTTTTACACCCTTTATCCCCACAGCTTCCTTAATGGTGATATGGCGGCCATTTGCTGCTTTGTCCTTCATTGCCTGACCGTTCTTTCTCCAAAGAGGAAAACTTGTAAACAGAAACGAGGCTATGACTATCTGTATGACAGATACAGTCAGATATCCTTTCGAGTATCCGAAACCTCTTGTAAGGCAGAAACCCATTATATATGGACTAATGGTTGCTCCCACACCCCAGAAACAATGCAGATGGTTCATATGTCTTGAGTTGTAGTAAAGAGCCACATAGTTGTTCAAGGCAGCGTCCACGGCACCCGCCCCAAGACCATATGGTATTGCAAAGATGCAGAGAAGTATGAATGATTTCGTTATGGAAAACCCAAAAAGTGCAACTGCCGTCATCAGGACACTGACAGAGGTTACAAAATAGGTTCCAAACCTTCTTGTGACTCTGTCAGACATAAGGCTTGACACAATAGTGCCGCCTGCAATAATCATTGTCACAATGCCTGCATATGACATGGGTACGTCAAGTTCATGATACATAACAGGCCATGCTGACCCAAGCAGTGAATCAGGCAGGCCAAGGCTAATAAAAGCAATGTATATTATAACCAACAATAGTGAAAACATAAGAACTCCTGATTAAAAATAATAACCTGTATATTCTACCATAAAAACATTATATTCGCGGAATAGGAATTGAGTTTATTCTTTTTCCGTATTTGTCAAAAAGAGATATTACAACTTTATCGGATACACTTCCTCTTAAAGTTTCAAAATTAAAGTATGAGCATTTCTCAAGAGTATCTATACCAAAATCAAGCACCACACCTTCCCAGTTTCCCAACTCGTTCAAACGCCACAGATAAATGGGCTCCTTGACGGATGGACGAAATGTTCTCATCATCTCTTCATAATCCGCATATGCACCCCTTGTTAAGACATAGCATTCATCCTTATGGAAAATGGCACTATAAGGTTTTTCATAATACATCCATTTAGGCGTCCACAAAACCAAAGGCTGGCTAGTGATGTTATCAAAATATATTTCAAGTCTGGCGTAATCATTATAATAATCATATTCACCCTTCATAATTAAGGACGAATACTCATCCATGGCAAGAAGGTACCTCTCCGTAATGATATTTTTAAATGAAGGTTCTGGTGTTGTTTGGTTTGTTGACTGCGTAGGACTATTTGAGAGAATCTCGTTGTCATCTTCATTCTTAAATAACAAAAAGACACACAAAAACACAAGTAATACAAAAATTGATATTACCCATGTATATCTGGATTCCTTTATACCAGTCTTTATTTCATTTTCCTCAGTCTCTTCGCCGATTACAACATTCTCATCAAACTCGTTGTCCATGCAAATCCTTCTCTTTCTTTATTTCCTGCGATGCAACACCATCCGGTTTCTTTACTACATCATCCATATCAAGACATACACCCTGCATCAAAAAGGAAGTCGGAGTGGGAACGGGCATTTCCGTTTCACTGATAATCGTTGGCATTGGAGAGCTAATTAAAACATTTTCCTTGTTATCCTTTTAAAAAAGTATTAAAACAAGAATAATAAATAGACAAACAAAAACAGATACAACCCAGGACCTTTTAGTTCCCTTAATACCTGTTTTAATCTCACTATCTTCATTTTCTCCACCAATTACAATATCCTCACTCATTTCAACGTTCCCTTATGGTAACCAAAACCTTGTCGCCTTCATTTTTGCCAATCTTTTTCCTAATAGCTTTCGGAATACCAATGATATGACAGATGGAACCGTCAGGATTTTTAACACCCATATTTACAATACTGCCGTCATAAGGAATTCCGTCAAAAGTGGCGTGTACCTTCACCCGACCTTTTCCAAAAACATCTTTTATGTCATATGGAAAAACAATATACGCAGCATCCATGTCAAGCGCTTTATGAATTACAGCCTGAAACTCGAATGTTTTT
>DUPL01000020.1 GCA_012838385.1 Clostridiaceae bacterium | reverse complement strand
TGGTTACCGAGAGGAATATGAATAAGAACCCTAATACAAGCAATGGAATCTTAGGAAAGCCTGGTATTAGGACCATAAAAAGGAGAATGCCTCCGGAGATTAGAAGGATATTGGCATTGCCAAACAGTTGCTCCTTCATATCAACGCCCATGCTGTCTTCCGATGCGTTTCTTGTTACAGTAATACCTGTTGCTGTTGATACCAATAGTGCAGGCAGCTGAATGACAAGGCCACCGCCCACTGTAGCAAGCGCATATACTTCGACCACCTGACCAAAACTCATACCGCCCTGCAGCATGCCGATTATAATTCCGCCGATGAAGTTAATAATCGTAATCAGTATGCCCACAATGGCGTCGCCTTTTACGAATTTGCTAGCACCGTCCATTGCTCCGAAGAAATCCGACTCTCTCTGTATATCTTTTCTTCTCTTTTTGGCAGTTTCCTCATCAATAAGGCCGGAGTTTAAATCCGCATCTATTGCCATCTGTTTACCAGGCATTGCATCCAAGGTAAATCTTGCCGCAACTTCAGCAACTCTCTCCGAACCCTTGGTAATAACTATGAACTGGATGGCAACAAGTATAAGGAATACAATGAAACCTACAACCACATTACCCGATATTACAAAGTTGCCAAAGGTATATATAACTTCCCCTGCCTGCCCGCTGTTTGAAAGAATCAGTCTTGTGGCTGATATGTTAAGACCAAGCCTGAACAAGGTTATGATTAATAATAGCGAGGGGAAAATTGAAAACTGCAGAGGCTCGGTTATGTACAATGATGTCAGAAGGACCACTATTGACAAAACAAGATTAAGCAGTAATAGAAAGTCCAAAGCAATTGTGCCAAGCGGTATGATAATAAGCACAATAATTGCAATTATGGCAAGAGATACAATTATATCCCCAATCTTAAGCATTAATAACCACCTCTGTAATTTTTCATCCTGTAAACATAAGCAAGTATTTCAGCCACCGCTCTGTACAGGCTTTCAGGAATCTGCTGCCCTATTTCCGTAGTGTCATATAGAGCTCTTGCAACTTCCTTGTTTTCCACAATCTCAACATTATTCTCTTTGGCAACTTCCCTTATCCTAAGTGCCACATAACCTTTACCTTTTGCCAGCACTATGGGGGATTGGTGCTTTTCCGGATCGTACTTTAGTGCTACTGCATAGTGAGTTGGGTTTACAACCACCACATCCGCTTCCGGTACTGCATGCATCATTCTACGCATGCCAATCTCTCTTTGTTTTTCCCTTATCCTGCTCTTTGTCTGCGGATTTCCTTCAAGCTGCTTGAACTCTTCCTTTACTTCCTGCTTTGTCATCATCAGGTTTCTTTCAAACATCCACCACTGGTAGAAATAGTCCAGAACTCCAATAACCAATAGAAAAAGTCCGCACCTCATTCCAACTTCCAGGGCCAGGTCCACAATAAAATCAAGCGATGTTCCCAAATCGTATGTAACAAGAGTAGGTATTTCATCTACCTTCTTACTTATGGTGGAGTAAAGCACAAGTCCTAGTATCGTTATTTTAATAATCGATTTCAAAAGCTCCACCAAGGCTCTCATTGAAAAAACTCTTTTTAGCCCGTTTATGGGATTAAGCCTGTCAAATCTTGGCCTTAATGCCTTGGTTGTAAGCAGAAATCCAATCTGCATGTAGTTGACAAGCAATCCTGTAAGGACTGCAGCCACGAGGATGGGAAATATACATAACAATATGAATACCAAACCTTTAATAAGGTAATTGTGGACAAAGTCCTTGTCAAAGTTTGCACTCTCAAGGTTTGTGTCCATCCTCAATTCAAGAAATACGCTTGAAACCTTGAGCCCTATATATGATGAAAAGGTTTTAATTATTGTAACCAAGCTTAGTAATACTACTGCACTGGAAAGTTCCTGGCTTTTTAAAACCTCGCCTTTTTCCCTCGTATCCCTTCGTTTCTTCGGGGTTGGCTTTTCAGTCTTGTCGTCCATTGCCATGAACAGAATCACGCCGCCACACCCCCGAGGAGCTCATTGATAGATTCATACATGGTGTTAAAAAGCGGCTGGGTCATTTGCACAAACATGGGGGATATCAATACAAGCAACAAAAGTCCGATTATTACCTTAAGAGGTATACCGATTATGAACATGTTCATCTGGGGAACCGTTCTCATAAGAATACCCATTATCATCTCGGTAATGAAGGTGGCCGCCACAATCGGCATTGCAATCTGAACTCCCATTACAATGCAAGATACAAACACACTGACAATTACGCCAGTCATGTCGAAATTAATAGTAAAGTTGCCTGGAGGCAATGTATAAAAAGTATTGGCAAGTATTCTAATAAGTGCATGGTGTCCGTTCGTAATAAAAAAGCAAATAAGCATGACTATATTCAATAGGTTTGCATTTATTGATACCTGTGTACCCATTTCATGGCTGAAAAGCTGTGCCATTCCAAATCCAATCTGCACGTCAATAAGCTGCCCTGCCATATTGGCCACGGAAAACACCATTACAGTAACGTATCCAATTAACAGTCCGACAAACATCTCTTTCAAACAACTTATAGTATACGCGTAAAGGTTGAACACTTGATTGCTTGGTGCTGGAAACAAATTGTAGAGTATCAAACTAAGCATCACACTAAAACCAATTTTGAACATCGCAGGTACATTCCTTCTGCCAAACACGGGCGAAAAGGTAAAAATAGCAGCTATTCTTATCAGTATGAGCATGAAATGCATTGTAAAATTAAAAAGTACTTCTGTTTCCATTTACCAAATCCACCTAAACCATATGTGCCATGTAGTCAAAAATCATGGATGCAAAATCAATCAGTCTTGTAATCATCCAGGGCCCGAAAACAATCAAGGCTATGAATATGGCAAGTATCTTAAGTACAAAACCTAAAGACTGCTCGTTTATCTGGGTTGCAGCCTGAATAATTGAAACGCAAAGTCCGATGACAATGGCAGATATAAGTATTGGAGATGCCACGGTCAATACAACAGAAAGTGCTTCTTTTAAAATTGCAACAGCATCCGACTGGTCCATATCTTCAACCTCCAAAACTCTCTACCAATGTTTTTACTGTAAGGCTCCAGCCATCCACCAACACAAACAAAAGCACTTTAAAAGGCAGCGATATCATGGTCGGCGGAAGCATCATCATACCCATTGACATCAGCGTGCTTGCTACAATCATGTCAATAACAATGAAAGGTATTAGTATGAAAAATCCCATTTGGAAGCCTCGTTTAAGCTCGCTAATGGCAAAGGCGGGAACCACAGTGGTCATCGGAAGCTCGTCGTAGGTTTCTGGTGCATCCTTTCCCGAAAGCTCAATGAACAAGTTGAGATCCTGACTGTATGTATTCTTCAGCATGAACTCCTTGAGGGGTTTTTTCCCTCTTTCTAGAGCCTCCTGAGTATTTATCTCTCCCTGCATTAAAGGTCTGTATGCTTCTCTATTAATCTCTGACAAAACAGGCTGCATTATAAAAAATGTAAGGAACAGGGCAAGCCCTATGAGCACCTGGTTAGGCGGCATCTGCTGTGCTCCTATTCCACTTCTTGTAAAGGAGAGCACAATTATGATCCTCGTAAAGCAGGTCATCATCAAAAGTATTGCAGGTGCAATGGAAAGGATGGTCAAAAGTAGAATAATATTGACCACACTGGAGGAGTTCTCCACCTCTGGAAAAGGAATAGGTTCTTCCTGCGCAAATGCAATACCAGGGAGAAGCAATGACAAGGCAATCAAGACAAATACGGTTGATACAAGAAAGGTTGTCTTTTTAGTCTTCTTCGTCTTTTTCATTGACAAACCTCCTTAGTACTTTGTCAAAAGGAATCTTTACCTGCATTGGCTCAATCTCCATTATCTCATCCTTTGAAAAGGTATCCAGAACATTGATACTGTTTGGCGCAACACCAATAAGATACACCTTTTCGCCCCTTGCAAGGAGTATGATGGATTTGTCCCTGTCCACAGGGATTCTTTCAATGACTCTCAAGTTTCTACCTTTTACAAGGGTATATGACCTGACTGATATCCACTTTGTAACAAAGAAACATCCAATCAGCACAAGTACAAATACAAATATGTACAACAACTCAGGCAATTCTTACGCCCTTTCCTTCCTGATAACGCTTTTTTTAGATAAAACTTCCGTTATCCTTACACCATAATTCTCGTCCACAACAACGACTTCGCCTTTTGCAATCAGCTTGCCGTTTACCACCACATCAACCAAATCTCCTGCAAATCTGTCCAGAACCACTACCGAACCTTCGTTAAGCTCAAGTATTTCCTTAATCATCTTTTTACTTCTTCCCAGTTCAATGGTAATGGGCAGTGGCACATCCATAAGAAGACCCAAATTATCTCCCACATCAACTTCTTCACTCTTCTCCTCTTCATCCTCGTCTTCAAAAGACTTGAGTTCAAGAGGAGATACGTTTACCTTGGCAGATGGCTGCCTTGTTGCTTTCTTTTCTTTCTTTTCCTCTTCCCTGTCGGCTTTTGCCTCCACTTTTACCTCCTCCGTTTCCGATATTGTATCCGGATTCTCAACAGGCTCTTCTCCCGTATTAAGAAGTTTTCCGGCAAATTTTATGGCATAATCCTTGGACATAATCTGCATTATCTCGCTGTTGATTATGTCTTCCACAACCATCTTGAAACTTATTTTTACAATCTCGTCATCTTCAAGTATATTGTCGAGTTTGGTGTCAGCAAATCTAACTTCAAAGAGCTTTGGAGGAGCAATGGTGACACTAGTGCCCAGCATCTCCGACATGCTCGTTGCAGCAGATCCCATCATCTGGTTCATGATTTCACCAAGTGCGGAAAGACGTATTTCATCCAGTTCTTCTCCCGGATTCGTTCCATCTCCACCCATCAGAAGATCCGTAATTATTAGGGCGTCCACCATTTTGAGAACAAGGAATGAAAACCCTTCAACACCTGAAAGGTACTTTACCTCTATTCCCACATAGGGAATGGTGTAAGTTTCAGCCATTTTTCTCATGGTTGTAACGGAAACTTTCGGCGTGGTTATGTCAACCCTTTTTCCTAGTATCTCATAAAGGGTTGTCGCCGCAGTTCCCATACTTATATTCCCTATTTCGCCTAAAGTATCTATCTCATCATCAGTAATATTTACCGAATTGCTTTTCAACAATGCATCAATTTCCGCTTGAGATAAAATCCCACTCATCTATATTGTCCTCCTCATACTCAATGTCATTTATCATAATTGAATACCGTCTATCTTTAACTCCCAATTTCCCCTTAAACTTTGGCAGATGTTCCACATACAGATTTATTGGATTGTCCACCCTGTGGTCAAGAACAATTACATCTCCTTCCTGTATATCCATAACGTCCTTAACACAGCTGTATGTGTTATTGAACCTTGCCACCAGGTTCAGCTTGGTCGTGTCTATAAGGTCTTTTATCTGTTCAGACATTTCATCTGATTTCTGTTCTCCGTATACATTGTACATGGACTTAACCGAAAGCAGCTTTTCTATAGGCTTTATAGCCAGGTGCGGAAGACAAAAATGTATAAAGCCTTCCACATTGCTAATCTTTACATTCATTGTAACTATGGCAATCTGCTCGTTGGTGGCTGCAATCTGTGCATACTGCGGGTTTGTTTCTATCCTCTCCAAAGAGGAGTCCACCTCCACCACCTTCTGCCAAGCCTCGTCAAGAAGCTGCAGCATCTGTCTAAAAAGTTTCTCCATAATTACAATCTCAATTTCTGTAAAGTAGAGTTCCGGCTCCTCGTCGGTTATGGCTCCTCCCAGCACTCTGTTAATCATAACATAGGCAAGTTCCGTAGAAATTGAAATAAGGGAAGAACCCGCCAGCGGCGAAAGTCCAATCACGCCAAGAAAGCTTACATTGGGAAGTGAATTTGCAAATTCAATATATTTGGTTTCTTCTATAGAAACCAAATCAATCTCACAGCTTGTCCTTAAGGTACCTGTAAAAAAGTTGGTTAAAAACCTGGAATAGCTTTCGAATATATTGCTGATAGTTCTTAATTGCTCTTTTGTAAATTTGTTTGCCAGCCTGAAGTTGTACTTCTTCACCCTCATTTCCGGTTTGGATTCCTTATCCACCGGAAATATGCCGGCATTAAGCGACTTTAACAGTTCGTCTATTTCGCTTTGTGACAAAACATTAGCCATTCATTTCACCCAATCCTGTCATATTGTCTTTTGTCATTGCACTACAATCTCTTCGAAATATACGTTTACAAACGCCTCCGTTTCAAACACCTCGTTAAGATGGTTGATTATATCCTCTTTCAGCATCTCCATACCGTTTTCCTGATTTATTTCTCCGGGAGTCTTCTGTCTCAATACCGTTATAATTGCATCCCTTACGATATGGTTGTCCTTCTCCAGGGATTTGATCATCTTCTTGTTTGAGACTTCCAGAATCAGCTTGGCTTTTATCAGGCTGTTTTCCTCATTCAGGTTGGTTATGAATTCAGAGCCCGGATCATATGTAGTTGTTGGATTGTTCTGTTTTGCAATTAATGAGTAGGTAAATATTCCTCCTACAACGAGCACGGTGCTCAGAACTATTATCAATGCAACTAATACCTTGTTCATGTTAATCCTCCGGTGTAATGGTAATATCTGCAGATCTTGTTATAACAAAATCAACTCTTCTGTTTCTTGCACGGCCTTCAGCAGTTTCATTGGTGTCAACGGGATGATATTCGCCATAGCCCACTGCTGATATCTTAAGGGGAGAGAAACCTTTCTCTTCTATGAGGTATCTAAGAACCGTTACGGCTCTGGCTGTGGACAACTCCCAGTTGGATGGAAACTGCCATGTGTTTATTGGCCTGTTGTCAGTATGTCCTTCTATTCTTATCATCTCGATTTCTTCTTCAAACCTGTCAAGTATGTTTGCAAATGCACTTAAAACTCCATGGAACTCCGGTTTCAAATCAGCTTTTCCTGATTCAAACATGACATTGTCAGTAAACCTGATTATTATCTCAAAATCCGTCTTGTTCACCTCAACCTTGGTTTCCAGCTCAAAGTCCTTTACAAATCCAATTATCCCGTTATATATCTCATCAATATTATCAGGAAACCTTACAGTTGGTGTAGGTTTGGGAGTTTGAGTTGGAGTAGGACTTTTGCTTTCTATCGGAGTTTCCGAAGGCGTAGTTTTTGGAGTTGGTGTAGGCAGCGGTGGAGGAGTGAAATCCTCGTTTCCGTTTCCATTGGTGGGAATTATTTTCCCACCTGCAGTACTTCCTGTAAAAGCAAACACCAATTCCTTCCATTTGGCCTCATTTATGGTCGAAAAGGAGAACAGGAGGACGAAGAAGGTAAGCAGGAGTGTAACCATGTCCCCGTATGTAGTCTGCCAGTTGTCAGAGCTGCCTGATCTTTTTCTTCTCGACTTTCTATCACCCATCCTGCATCTCCCCCGCTACATTAAACCTTTTATTAACTTCCACGTTTTCCTGCTCCTCCTGGGATAAGAACGCCTTTAGTTTCTCTTCGATTATTCTCGGGTTTTCTCCAGCCTGTATTGATAAAACCCCTTCAATAATCATTTCCTTGTGGCTTATCTCGATTATTGTCTTGTCCTCAAGCCTTCTTGCAAGAGGCATAAACCACAAGTTGGCGAGAAGCACTCCATAGAAAGTAGTAATAAGTGCCACAGCCATCGCAGGTCCCAACGTCTCTGGCTTGTCCAATTCCTGAAGCATGTTGATAAGCCCTATAAGGGTACCTGCCATACCGAAAGCAGGAGCATAGGACGCCATGCTCTTGAACATGGACTGTCCTTGTTCATGCCTTTCTTCAATAAAGTTTATTTCAGTCTGTAGAATATTCTTTACAAGCTCAGGATCTGAACCGTCCACTACCAAAAGCAAACCTTTCTTAAGAAAGTTGTCTTCAAGGTTTTCCGCCTCCCCTTCAATGGCGAGTACGCCATCCTTTCGGGCAATATTGGCCAGATGAATAAGGGTTTGGATACTGCCTGTAAAATCCGTGTCATCCCTTCTAAGAGCGATTCCAACCAGTTTGAAAAGGTTTTTAAACGTATCGAAGCGCACACTTGCCATGGCAGCAAAAATAGTGCCGCCCAATGTTATGAAAATAGAGGCAGAGTCCCAATATGAGCCAAGCGTTCCGTTTATCATTATTCCTATTGCCATGCATAGAAAACCTAAAATAATGCCTAGTATACCCATTATGTCCATAAAATCACCATTCCTACCTTGTCACTTTCTTAGGGAGGCCTGCATAAACTTCCTTTCTGTATGCAATAATTCTTTCCTGCAGTTCATCAACGGATTCCAATACCATCAGTTTCTTGCCTGTAGTCATTGTTATGACAGTATCGGGAGTTTCCTCAAAAAACTCAATCAAATCCGGATTTACATACAAGACAGTGTTGTTTATTCTTGTAACCTTAATCATTTTCTATTAACTTTAGCGCTTGAGATTTACAAGTTCTTCAAGCAACGAGTCAGCTACAGTTATGACCCTTGCGTTCGCCTGGTAACCCCTCTGAGTTATAATCATATCAGTGAACTCATTGGATAAATCCACATTGGACATCTCCAAAGTTCCTGGATTCAATGCACCTGCACCGTCAAAACCAGCCTGCTTGTAAACGGATGTGCTTCCTGGAAGTGGAGAGCCCGAGCTGGCAGTTTCAATATATGTATTGTTGCCTGCCTTTTGCAGTCCGGATGTATTTGTAAAGGTGGCGATACCAAGTACGGCAATAACCTGGGATGTGCTTGAACCGCTGGGGATACCCATCATTCTTCCCATATAGTCTATGGAAATGTCATGGTATTGTACTCCACCCAGGTTTATTGCGTTTCCGTCAACATCAAGAACAAACATACCATTGGCATTCACAAGATTTCCCTGGTCGTCAAGTCTGAAGTTGCCCGCTCTTGTGTAGAAGGTCTCTCCTGCTCCGTTTTGTACAACAAAGAAACCATCGCCTTCAATAGAAAGGTCAAGGGCATAGTCGGTTCTCTGCGCACCTGCGGAGGTAAACATTGTATCTATTGTTCCAATACTTACACCAAGACCTACCTGCTGTGGATTTATTCCACCAAGGTTGACATCTGCTCCGCTGGCAGGTTTCAAAGTCTGGTTGAATATGTCCTGAAATGTAACCCTTCCCGATTTGTATGCCACCGTATTTACATTAGCTATGTTATTACCTATTACGTCCATTTTAACCTGATGGTTCTTTAGTCCGGAAACTGCTGAAAACATTGATCTCATCATAATGAATTCCTCCTTTAATTGTTATCGTATACAACTTCCACCACATCGGAAAGTTGGAACATATATTCTCCTACAGTAAGCCAGCTTTGACCGCTTTGTACCGAGACTCTTTCAACAACACCCTGAATCAGGTCATTGCCGTATTTTGCTATTACTTCCTTGCCAATCAGGGAAACGCTGCTTCCAAACTCAAACGATTTGTTCAATGCACTCATTTCCTCAAGGGCGCTGAACTGAGCCATTTGTGCTATGAAATCGGTATCCTCCATGGGACTTAAAGGATCCTGATTCTGCAGCTGGGTCACAAGAAGCTTTAAAAAGTCATCCTTTCCAAGATCCTTTCTTGCTTCCCTGACATTATTATTCTGTAAAGTCATTTGACTTGCCACATTGTCAACCTTCATTTTCCTACCTCCTACACCAAGTAATTGATTCGTCCGCTGGCATGGAAGACATTGGACTCTTCATCAAGGGCATCCTTCCTCTCAGCATGATAACCAAAAGAAGGTTGTTTGTAACTGCCCTGCCTTCCCTGTCCGCCTGTGCTTTCAGTATCAAACTGGAACGCAAACGAACCAAATTCAATCTTGTCCATCTCAATTCCCTGATTTCTCAAAGCTGTTTCTATCTCCACAACTCTTTGGTTCAAGGCATCCCGCAGATCCTCGTTGGATATCTTGAGAAAAGCCTTTACCTTGCCATTTGATTCCTCCAGTGTGATTTCCACTTCTCCAAGAAACTCGGGTTTCAGTTTGATTGTAAGTTCAACGTTATCTTCCGTCTCCCTCCGGCTTATGGACTCCACAATTGTCTCCGTTATTCTATTCATGCTCTCTACAACATGACTTCTTGATACAGACAAATTCTCATTTTCCACCTCAAGGGCGTTTTGTGGAATTCCAATATCAAACCTCTCAACATTTGGATACTCTTTGTCCCTTTGAAGCCTGATTTCCTTTGGTCTTTCAATACTTAACTTATTGACGGCTTTAAGTGCAGAATACGTTTCAGTATCATTCTTTTCCACACCTTTATTCGATATATCCAACTTTTCTTCAATTGTATGTGACTCTGTCACATTCCATCTGCCCTCCCTGATGTCAACTGCGAAAACTTCTTTTGGTTCCTGCCTGACATCCAGGGCTTCGGTCTTCATGTCAAAAACTTCTGTCTCATTGTCTTCAATAAATAACAAGTCATCAAAAGTTTTATCTTTTGTACTTACTTCAACGTCAAAATCCTGCACCTTTACATCCCTAGGGAAAATATCAAGTTCTACTGTATTGACATTGACTTCTTCCAGTTCACCCCATTGCCTTTCCGGTTGTCCCTCTGTCATCACAGGTATTTGGTTTTCATGATTGACAGGAACAAACATGGGCACCATGTACTTTGCCAACTCCTCTTCGTCTTTTGTATCAGCTATTTCCCCAGCAATACCTTCCAACGCAAGCATAAATACATTGAAAAAGGAATCATGAGATTTTGTTTCATTTTCATTGCCGATTAGCATTCCAACTTCATTCTTTACATATGTACTTGCTCCAATTTCATTTACTGTCACCCTCTCACCTCCCTTTACTGCAATCAATTACGGGATTAATAGTCGTGTATTCTTTCAAGTATGGCCGCTGCCTTGTCAGGACTCATCTTGCTGAGCACCTGAGATGCAAAACTTACATCCAAAGCTTTGATTATCCTGACCTTCAAAGCCATATTGTCCTGTTTTTCAAGCAGCTCCGCCACTTTGGCAGCATCCATCGCCCTGTATATTTCGGCAACTTCCTGTATGTTATTAAATTCGGGCATGAGGTCATTTACCAAATCCTCATATTTCTTTTTTTCCTTAATCAGCTGAGCTTCCTTTTGAGCTATTTCTTCCCAGCCCTTTTCAAGCTCCTCTTCCCTTTTTGCAAGATCCTCCTGCATTTTTTCAACCTCAAGCTTAAGCTCCTCAATATTCTTTTTTTCCTGCTCCATAGCCTTTTGCTCATCCAGAGCAATCGCCTCGTTTTTTCTCAACGTGTTAATTACATCAAGACCCAAACCACCCACATTGAAATATGCCAGCATACAAAACAAAATTACTAGAAACACGCATATGGCAAACACAGATACTCCTGCCAGAACGGGGGGAATTTCATTATTCTTTTTCTTCTTCAGATTCACATTTTTATCCTGCATCTTCATACCCTCACTTAAGCTATTGTGATTTTGTAAGTCATCATGTCATCTACAAGCTTGTCCTGCTCTTTTCCAAGTTCCACGAGATACTCTTCATACTGCTTTTCCCTCAGTTTTTCAAGTACCTTTCTCTCCTGCATAATGGTTACCAGTTCCTGTCTTATCTCTTCGATCTCCTTCTCAATTGCTTCAAGTTCGCAAGTCTTGCTTTTCCTCATTCTCTCCAAATCGGAGTAGTATCTTGAAAACATCAAATATTCGTGGACTGTAAAGCTTTTGTTGTTTGTTCTCGCCAGCTCCTTACGTCTTTCAATTTCCTCAATCTCCTCCTGGCATTTATCCCTTCTCGAAACAGCCTCCGCCATTTTCTGTTTTGCCTGTCTCTCCAGGGAGTTTTTAATCCTAAGCAAGCTGTTTAGAGTAAATTCAAACTTCTTCATACCTAACTACCTGCCCCAATCCTGAGTATCTCTCTCATCATGTCTACCGTTTTGTCAAAACCATGTGCTTCCTCAATCCGCTGACGCAGGAAACCTTCAATGGGCTTGTTTAAAAGAATCGCCTCGTCAATATCCTGGTTTGCACCTTTCTTGTATGCGCCAATGTTTATGAGGTCTTCCGCATCCTTGTACACAGCCATTTTGCTCTTTATGGTATTTGCTATGTCATAGTGTTCTCTTGTTACTATGTCCGGCATTACCCTGCTGACGCTGGTAAGAACATCTATGGCGGGATAGTGGTTTCTGTTGGCAAGCTTCCTTGAAAGAACAATATGTCCGTCGAGTATACCTCTTACTGTATCCGATATGGGCTCATTCATGTCGTCTCCATCAACCAGAACGGTGTACAACCCGGTGATTGAGCCTTTGCTGGAATTGCCCGTTCTTTCAAGAAGTCTTGGCAGCATGGCGTATACGGAGGGCGTATATCCTCTTGAAACAGGAGGCTCTCCTGACGCCATCCCCACTTCCCTTTGCGCCATTGCAAACCTTGTCAATGAGTCCATGAGGAACAATACATTCTTTCCCTTGTCTCTAAAATATTCAGCTATCGATGTTCCAAGCATTGCCGCCTTTACTCTAACCAATGCAGGCTGGTCGCTGGTGGCAATAATTAGCACTGATTTCCTAAGTCCTTCTTCCTTCAAGTCTTTTTCTATAAAATCCCTTACTTCCCTTCCTCTTTCGCCCACCAGGGTTATGACGTTTAGGTCCGCCACTGCGTTTCTGGCAATCATACCAAGCAGTGTACTCTTGCCAACACCGCTGCCTGCAAAGATGCCAAGCCTTTGACCTTGACCGCAAGTCAGAAGTCCGTCAATCGCTTTTATGCCCAAAGGTAGAACCTTGGTTATTCTTTCTCTCATAAGAGGGTCGGGAGGGTCATTGTCTATTCCATAATATTCGGTTGGTGTAACTGGTCCATTGTTGTCTATTGGCTGACCAAGTCCGTCTAAAATTCTTCCCACTAATTCTTCCGCAACAGGAACACGGAATGTGTGATTTGTTGCAACTACGGTACAACCCTGAGCTATACCATTCACATGACCAAGAGGCATCAGAACCAGTTTGTTATCGGAAAAACCTACCACTTCCGTCCTGATGGGCTTGCCATCACCCTCGCTGGGATAGATGAGGCAAACCTCGCCCATCTTGGCAATTGGTCCTTCCGATTCTATCATCAGTCCCGTTACCTCGCTGACACTGCCGGTATATGTGTATAAGTCACTGTTTTTGATTTTTCTCTCCACAATGGACAAATCAATTACCTTGGTCAATTTCTTTCTCCTGCTGCAATTTTTGCCTTCTCAAGCTGTTTGTCTAAACTGGCATCCACAATTCCCTTTTTGGAGATTACCTTTATCTCACCTTTCTTAAGACTGTCATCAGGTTCAACTCTGTCGTCCTCACTTAAAACCTGCTGGTGATTCATGTAGTCTTCAGCACTTACAAGTATCTTTGCATTATCGTCTTCCGTTTTTGACGCCGCACTGTTTATGAGTGACATAAACGCCTTTGTATTTCTCTCCAGCTCATAATTCAAAACCTTCTCTGCGATACTGAAGGATAAATCCAGAATCTCGCTACTCATGGAGCTTATTATCTTCTCCCTAATCTCATACGCTTCCTTTATAATCTCCTTGGCCTTCTTGTCGCTTTCCTCAATCAGCTTTTCCGCTTCCTTCCGTCCTGCTGCATAGCCTTCCTCTTTTGCCTTTTTGTGAACTGCATCATACATCTCCTGGGACTTCTCGGCAGTCTGCGCAAGGAGGATATTTGCATTTTCCTCAGCCGTATCGAGGATTTCCTTTGCACGAAGTTGTGCCTTTAAAAGTATTTCCTCTGCCTGCCGTTCCTTCTCCTCAATGGACACCATTCTGTCGCTTAGCGTTGTTTTTACCTCACGCCCGATTTGTCCGGATACCGCCTTCTCATACTTTACTTCCTGCGCCTTGTATATTCTAATCAATTAGGACATCCTCCTTTCCTCTTACTATTACGATTTCTCCTGCCTCTTCAAGCTTTCTGATTACATTAACAATCTTTTGCTGGGCTTCTTCAACATCCCTTACCCTGACAGGGCCCATGTATTCCATGTCTTCCTGAATAATCTGTCTGAGACGGGAGGAGATGTTGTCGAAGATAACCTTGTGAACATCCTGGGTTGCACCTTTCAATGCAATGGCAAGAGTATTCACATCCGTATCGCTGATAACCTTCTGTACGGAGCGTGAATCCAGCTTGACAATGTCTTCAAATACAAACATCTTCTTCCTGATTTTATCTGCTAGATCGTTGTTAATCTTGGACAAGGTTTCAAGTATGAATTTCTCGGTACCTCTGTCTACACCATTCAATATGTCTACCACCGACTGCAGTCCGCCGGTTACTGTAAAGTCATCCATGGCAGAAGCAGACATCTTTCTTTCAATAATTCTTTCAATTTCCTTTATGTACTCGGGAGATGTCCTGTCCATTGTCGCTATTTTCTCTATTACTGATATCTGCTTGTCTTTTGGCAGCATGCCGAGTAATAGACCAGCCTGCTGCGGATGCAGATATGAAAAGATAATGGCAATTGTCTGAGGCGCTTCATTTTGTATGAGGCTGAACAATTGTGAAGGATCAGCCTTTCTGGCAAATCCAAAGGGTCTTACCTGCAGAGTGGAACTGAGTTTTTCTATGATTTCATAAGCCTTCTGGCTGCCTATTGCCTTTTCAAGCACTTCCTTTGCATAGGCAATACCTCCTTGGGATATGTAACTTTGGGCAACATACATGTCATAGAACTCGGAGTAAACCTGTTTTTTGACCTCCGAATCCACCCTTCGTATGTTTGTAATCTCCAGGGTTATCTGCTCTATCTCCTCTTCCGTAAGGTGTTTGAAAACCTCTGCAGATACATCCTGGCCCAAAGCTATCATCAATATTGCCGCCTTTTCACTGCCTCTTAATCTATCCATTAACTCACTCCTCATTTAGCCAGTTTCTTATGAGCTGGACGAATACTTCTGGATTCTTTCTGAAAAATTTCGAGATTGCATCCCTGTAATCAGTTCTTTGCCCATCAATCATGTCAAAATTCAGGTTGTCGTCCTCTTCCATTTGCCTGCGTGCCTGCTCTTCATAGAACCTCATAAGTTCCTCTTGCTGCAGCCTTCTTCTTTCACTTGCCCTGCGCGCAGCCATGGATATGAAAACTATCAGTGCAAGTAGT
Organism: Clostridiaceae bacterium; assembly: GCA_012838385.1. Taxonomy (GTDB): domain Bacteria; phylum Bacillota; class Clostridia; order UBA1212; family DUPL01; genus DUPL01. The sequence goes on along the minus strand of DUPL01000020.1, from coordinate 10,355 downwards.
ACAATTGCACTTGCTATAACAATTACAATAGTTGTTGTTCTTTCTCTTTGTTTTCTAAACAGTTCCTCCTGCATTTTTCTTGATTCTTCAAACATGGCCTCAAAGGATTTTTGTCCTGCAAACTCCATGGTGGTCACTTCAACATACTTTGCGTCCACACCAACAGCGTTTGCAACAATCTGCCTTACATTAGTCAAAACCTCCTCATTTGCATCATCATTATCAATAACTACGGAGACTGTAAGGTCTTCAATCTGCCCCTGCGCCTTTTCTATAAGTTCAATAATCTGGTTAACTTCATAATTGACGGTTCTACTAATCTTGTGATAATCAATGTTTTCATCATCCGGGTCCACATAGCCGGGAGCTCCTCCGTTAGGATCCTGTCCCACATCGCCGCCATCTTCACCTAGTCTTCTCCTTATTTCAATAAGTTCTGTCAAGCTTACAATTATACCGTCCTCGCCAATGACAGGCTCGAAACGAATACTTTCTGTGGTCTGCTTGTCAAAGTTGAGCCTTACATTCACACCTGTTACAACCTTGCCAAAACCGAAGATAGGTTCGAGAATATTCAAAATCTGCTCTTCCAAATCGGTGGCTACCTGTTTCTGAAGCTCGAACTGGGTGCCGGGGAAAATGGGGTCGCTTGAATTGCTCTTGTTGAGTATTGTCATGTTCTGGTCAATAACTGTGACATTTTCCTCTTCAAGACCTTCAACACTCTTTGAAACAAGCGCTACTATTGCATCTACCTGTTCTCTTGCTAGCTTTACATTCTTCTTTGTTTTTATCAAAACCGATGCGGTGGTGGGTTTCTTGTCACCCTTGAGAACAACGGAGTCATTGTCAGGTATGTTCAAAGTGACCACAGCATCACTTATCAAATCAATTGATTTGATGGTGTCCTGCAGCCTGTCCTGAAGTTGAAACTGCATGTATTTTTTCTTTTCATACTGGGTCGTGCCAAAACCTGAACTTTTTGAGAATATATCGTAGTTCAAGCCGCTCTTTGGATAGCCTTCCGCAGCCAATTCCAGTCTTATTTTGTTCTCAAACTTTTTGGGCACATAAAGAACGCCGTTGTCTCCTACTTTTACATCATAGTCGTCTTCAGTCAGCTTTCTGTATATTTCACCAGCCTCGCTGTCTGAAAGACCTGAATACAAAACGGCGTATTCCGGTTTATTTATTAAGTATATGGTAACTGCGCAAAGTAATATAACCGCAGCAAACAATACTATTGTCATCGTTTTTTTCTTCTTTGATTGCTTTGACCAGTACTCCTTAAGTTTCTCAGGAATATTCTTTATCAACTCAGCCATTTCCTACTCTGTTTCCTATCCGTTATTTTTGATAATTAATATAACTAACTATTTGGGGAAAATTATATTTGCATTCTCATAATTTCGTTATACGCATCAATTACCCTGTTTCTAATCTGAACTGCCAGACCCAGGGTCAGCTGCGCCTTCTCCGCATCAATAATGACGGAGTGCAAATCCTCCACGGTCATATCAAGAAGTTCCGTACCAGACTCTTTGCTGACCTGATCTGCTTCAGCCGCCATTTTAAGAGCGTCTTCAAAGATTTTAATAAAATTCGAATTTGTGTTGATGGAATTGTTTGTGTTGATACCATTTGTTTGTCCTATGTTCTGAATACCCGCAACCTGCCCAATCATGTTCATTTAATTAACCTCCTACTTGCCGATTTCCAGTGCTCTCATCGCTATATTCTTGTATGCGTTCAATGCGGTCACATTCGCCTCATATGCCCTGCTGGCAGATATCATATCAATCATTTCAGTGACAATATCCACATTGGGCATTTCAACATAGCCTTCCTCATTTGCATCCGGATGATTCGGATCATATACCAGCTTGAAGGGACTTGGATCTTCATGCACAGCACTTACTCTTACCCCGTTTCCTCTAAAAGAAGTGTCCAGATATTCGGAAAAAGGCTTTTGAATCTGCTCAAAAGATACTGTTTTACGTCTATACGGACCGCCCTCGGCCGTCCTGGTAGTATTCATGTTGGCTATGTTTTCAGCAATTACATCCAATCTGAAACGTTCCGCTGTAAGTGCTGAGGCACTAATATCCATTGATCTGAAAAAACCCATGCTATCTACCTCCATTAATCGCCAAGTCTAACAGTTTTATTTCCTTGGTCACCATATGGGTTAAATAGTTGTACCAAATGGCGTTTTTTGCAAGCTCATTCATCTCCCGTTCAATGTCCACATTATTTCCATCCATGCGCACATTGGTGTTGCTGTCCTCGTAAACTTCAACTGTATAATTTGACGAGGAAGCGGGATTTATATGCTTGTCTCTTGTAGTTTTCATGCTTATTGAATCTTCAAGAATTTTAGAAAACCTGACGTCTGATCTCTTGAAATTGGGCGTATCAACATTGGCTATGTTGTTAGCCAATATTTCGTTTCTCAGCCATGAGGCATCGAGCCCAACCTTAAATTTGTCGATGTGACTGAATATATTGTTTGCCATTTCCCCTACCCCTTACATTACTACATATTTTTCACATATTGTTAACCAATTTAAGCTATATTATAGTAACACTATTACAGATATTACTATACAGGCATATACCATGTCAATCAATTTATCTTGGTTTGTTCCAAACTGCAATATACTGACAGTCAGCTGGTAATCCTTATATTATTTTCATTCTTTTCCATTTTCTAGAACCCGTTTTTAATAGTTTTCACCTTTCAAATAAAAATACAATTAATAATTTATTCACATCATGATTAAGAGAATGTATTACCGCAAGTGTGTGTATAAAAATATTTCACATATTTTGGCCGCAACTAAAGTTGCAGCCTGTTTTTTAATTTCTAAAGAATATATCACATAAATCTACCAATGTCAAAATGTTTTTATTTGTTCACAATTAAAAAAAGTACAGAGCCATTATTAATAATTGGCTCTGTTCCTTTTTTATGAAAATATATTATTTTTATCCTAAATCTTCCGATATATTGCAGGTTTTACATATTTAAAATCCTCCGATATCCCGTTTAGCGATTCCGAGTGCCCTATAAACAAATATCCGCCCTTTTCAAGATGATCATAAAATCTGCTTACAAGACTTATTCTAGCTTCCCTGTTGAAATAAATCATGACATTCCTGCAGAAGATTACGTGAAACTTTCTTTTAAAAGGGAACTCATCCTGAAGATTGAATAATCTGAAAATGACTTCGTTTTTTATATTCTCCTTTATCTCATAAGTTTCTTCATCCAACTTTTTGAAATACTTTCTCTTCCACTCCTCAGGCATCTTCTCAAGCCTGCTTTCATCATACACTCCCTTTATTGCTGCACTCAACATGGTGCTGGATATGTCGGTGGCAAGGACTTTGGCATCCCAGAAGAACTTTTCGGCCCCGAAATATTCGTCAATCGTCATTGCAATCGAATACGCTTCTTCTCCCGATGAACAGCCCGCACTCCAAATCCTAATGTCCTTGTCCTCAAGCTTGTTCTCAAGATAAGGCAACACGCTCTCCTTCAAGAAATCAAAATGCTCCTTTTCTCTCATAAAAAAGGTGTAGTTTGTGGTAAGCTTTGTTGTAAGCAAATTCACAGCCTTGCCCGAATTGTCGCTTATGGCATAGTCAACAAAAGTGCTGAAGGAATCAAAACCCATCTTTTTGACGGGTATTGACAGTCTACTTTCTATAAGGGTACGTTTCTTGCTCAAGTCAATGCCGTAGTTGTCCAGCATGTACTGTACAAGTTTCAAAAAATCCTGATCAGATATTTTCATTTGCCTGCTCCATGAAATCCAGCATATACAATTCCTCTTTTCCTTCAAGGTAGTATCCCTTGAAGAAATCATTATCCCTGACCTCCACCCTCTTTACCTTGGAAAGGTCCAGCTCCCTTTTAATGCCTTCCAGTTCATCCACCACAAGGCCCAGATCGCCGTGACTGGTTTCAACGATAACTATGCTTCTTTTCCGATTATCATTGGAGATAAGGGACAACCTCCTGGCAATATCACAGACTGGAACAATCTGTCCCCTTACATTAGTAACTCCCAACATGTACTCTGGAAGACCTGGAACGCGTGTAAAATCACGCATTCCAATAATCTCCTTTACATGCCTTAACCTTATTAATGCTCTTTTGCTTCCTATAACCAATATCAGATATCCATCAATATCGATATTCATAATTCTCTCCATCTTAATATTTTCCAAAGTCATCTGCATTCTCTATAAGATCGCAGCGGTCAGCCTTGTATACTTCCTTCAATTTAAACTGGTTTTTAACAAGCTCTGTAAGGGCGCCTGCCTGGCTTGCCATCTCTTCGCTGGCTGCAGCACTTTCCTCGGCTGTCGCAGCATTCGTCTGTACAACCTTTGATACCGCATCTGCTCCCTTTGTTGCAGCTTCTGTTGCAATGGTCTGCTGTTTTGAGGCTTCGTCTATCATTGCGATAAGGCCCTCTATCTTGTTTACACCGCGCGCAATAACGGAAAAGGTGTCTGATGTCTTTGTGGCAATTTCCCTTCCCTGCTTTGCCTTGCTTATGGAAGCCTCTATCATCTCGCTGGTTTCTTTTGCAGCCTTTGCACTCTTCTCTGCAAGGTTTCTTACCTCGTCCGCCACTACTGCAAATCCTCTTCCATTTTCTCCAGCCCTTGCAGCTTCAACCGCAGCGTTCAAAGATAATATGTTGGTCTGGAATGCAATATCGTCTATCACTCTTATTACCTTCGAGATATTTGTAGACGACTCTTCTATCTCCTCGACGCTCGAAAGCATTTCGCTCATGTACACAGTACCTTGATCTGCATGCTCCGCAACAACTTTTATAAGCTTGTTTGCATTGTTTACGCTTTCTTCGTTCTTCTTCGCCTTTTCTGCGATATCCTGTACCGAGCTGGTAAGTTCCTCCACCGCAGCGGCCTGCTCTGTAGTACCCTGGGACAATTCCTGACTTCCGTCCGCAATCTGCTTTGCTGCTACCGCCACCTGCTCGGAGGTGGAGATAATTTCGCTGAACACATGGTTGTTTGAGTCTACCATTCTCTTCAGTGAGTAGCTCAAAAGATCCTTGTCAGATGCAGGAACTATGTCCAAACTCAAATCTCCTGAGGATATCTGCTCTATAAGTGCGGACTGCCTCTTTATATTCTCAGACATCTTCTTGAAGGAATCTATCAGCAAACCTATTTCGTCATTTGCTTTCACATCAGCAATCTCAAAGGACACATCTCCAATCGCCAGCGCATTGGCTGCTTCCACCACACTGACTATTGGAGTAATCATCCTTGAATTTATAATCCTTAATAAAAACAGGATGAATACAAAAACAACCAGAGATACTGCAATAATGATTACGTACATTACTGTCAGATCTGCAACAGGAACCGCAGCGCCCAGTACTCCTGCCAGCTGAGTGTCGTTGTACAGTGGAAGGTAAACACCGATGGACCTCTTGCCGAACAGATTAACTTCGTTTATATAGTTTTTCTCTCCATTAAGCAGTGCCTGGTAGATCTCGTCATCCAGCATAGTATCTGTTCTTCTCTTGTTTTCGTCATCCTTGAGAGTTGTCACTATTCTTCTATTTTCAAGGAAAAAGGAGACGTCCATATCCTTGTCGCCTTTTATGTCATCCACATACTTGACATTGTCAAGACGGTATCCCAAGGAAACAGTTCCTACAATAATGTCTTCAGTAGCGTCTTCTGTAGAGGAGGAGAAGAAAACAGGTTTTGCTGTATTGAAGTACATGTTCGCCATCGAGTTATGTCCATAGGCTGATGTGGTATAACCCTGCAGCGCCTGGTTTATCTCCAGTGTTGCCATGACTGACGTGTCAGGTTTGACGGACTGGAACAATACATCACCGCTCTTTGTTCTGGCCAGCAGCGAAATTATTACTCCCTCATCGTCAGTGATGGTAATGAAGTCGGGTATGTATTGGGATTGTCTTGACCAGATTCTATCCGCTGTTTCCAAGGTCACGACTTCGAGGTTGATTGAATCCTTCTCCTTCACAGCTTCCTGAAAGCTGTCATTGCTTGCGAAATAGTCGCATCCGTGAGTTGCCTCGGTTTTCAAAGTCTCAAGGTAGTTTTCAATCAGCTGCAGTTCCAGGTATGCATTGTCCTCCTTTATGTTGTTTACAAGCTTTGGAACCATTATACTGACCGTTATTGCAATGGTCACAAACGTAATAATTACAGGTATTACAACCATCAAAATGATTTTCCCTTTCAGCTTTACATTCAGATTGATTTTCTTAGCTGATTTGATGTTATTGCTTAACTTCTTCAACATCTGATTTACCTCCATTTACTGATTCAGGCTCTAGTTCATTTATTTCCATAATGTATTCTTTTTCCGTTACAAACAAGGCATCGCAATCTATGATGTATGCGAGATTGTCATTTTCGATGTGGAAGAATCCTTTTACGAACCTGTTAAAAAATCCTGTTTTCTCCTCAGGTACGTCCAGTATCTTGTTGTCATCAACCGTCTTTATGTCGACAATGTCGTCAACTATGATTCCCATGTTAAGATTCTCGTCTGAAGTAATGAGTATTACGGGAGTCCTTTCACCGTATTCAACCTTACTCATATTAAATCTCTTTCTCGTATCCATAACAGGATAAATTCTGCTTAAGTAGTTTGTCAGCCCGGATATGTAAGGGGGCATATCGGGAATTGTGACCAACTCGGGCCTTTGTATGATCACATTGACATTAATAATTGGTAGGGCTAATATCTTGTCACTTACTGTAAAAAGAAGATAGCTGGTATTGATTATCTCCTCTTCCTTTTTTGCCAGTTCTCCTGCATCGTCTTTGAAATATCTGCTCATTTAATCACCCCTGTTATGTAAATGCATTGACATCCAGTATCAACCTAATATTCCCGTCGCCCATTATCGTGCATGCGGAGAAGCCTTTCAAAAGGGGAAATTCTGTCAACAAATATTCAGGTATCGGTTTTACAACTATCTTGCTCTTGTTCAAAACCCGGTCTACACAAATGCAAATCTGTCCCCTGTCATTATTGACAAGACACAACTGAGATTTATAGATATCGGTCTCGTATCCTTTCGTTTCAAAAACCTCTCCCAGAAAAACAAGAGGATAAAGCTCATCCCTAAGCCTAATCATCCGCCTTCCGCCAGAGACCATAAGTGATGCATCCTTCATTGTAAATATTTCCAGAACATTCAGAGCAGGAATTATGTACATTTCACTGCCTACACTGACACTCACTCCGTCAATTATGGCCAAAGTCAGCGGAAACCTCATAATGATGGCTGTACCCTGGTCTTTGCGGCTTTCAATGGCAAGCTTGCCACCCGCCTTCTTGATTTCCTGATAGACAACGTCCATTCCAACGCCTCTTCCCGACAATTCCGTTACATTCTCCGTTGTGGAAAAACCAGGATGGGTGATCAGATTAAAGACTTCATTGTCAGGAATGTCTGGAGTAGATATAAGTCCCAAAGAAAGGGCTTTTTCTACTATTCTGTTCCTGTCAAGACCTCTTCCGTCGTCAAAAACCGCAATTACAACTTCTCCACCTTCATTATACGCTTCAAGCAGTATGGCTCCAGAAGCATCCTTTCCCTTCGTTTTCCTTTCATTAGCATCCTCTATACCATGGTCGACTGCATTTCTTATTATATGTATCAAAGGTTCGGACAAATTGTCGATAATCTTCTTATCAACCTCCGTCTGCTCCCCCTTTATCACCAGATCAATATCTTTGCCAATCTTTCTTGCAAGGTCTCTGACCACTCTCTGCATCTTGTGGAATATGCCGGATACGGGCACCATCCTAATACTCATGACAATATTCTGAAGCTCGTCCGTCATTCTCTGCAGATTGTTGTATGCTTTCTCATACTCATCACCAAGATCGGTCCTTCCAAGCATGGATTCGGCTATAACCAATTCCCCCACTATGTCCAGCAAGGTATCCAGCTTACCAACTTCCACACTGACAAAGTTTCTCGCACTATCACTAATTATTGTCGTGTCAATATTAACTTTTCTCTTTCTTGATGTTTTTTCAACTTCGGTTACCTGGAGCGACTTCAGGAACATTGTATCCTGCAAAATGCTCTTAATCTTGTTTTCATCCGCATCAGATTTGATTATAAAGATAAAGCCGTTTGCCTGGATTTCTTCCGTACTTTTTTCATCATCCAGATCCATAGGCTCCGTACTTACAATGTCTGCCATATTTTCAATGGTATTCAATACGCCAAATGCGCGTATGTTTTCCATCTGAGCGCCCTCGTCAAAATATATGTGAACCTTGAAGGTCTTCTGTTTTTTACCTTCCTTCACACTCTCGGTATATTCCTTTATCTCCTCAACAAGGTAGCGGGCATCTCCCTGCTCATAATCTTCATTTCGCATTGCATTCAATTCGTGTTTTATAAAATCAACAACACGGAGGATGAGGTCGGTCACTTCTCCTCCGTCAATTTCCACATTCGGATTATCCCTGATAAATGCAAAGAAGTCTTCGGCTGCATGCGTAAGATTGGATATTGAATCAAGACCCATCATGCCTGATGAGCCTTTTATCGTATGCATGCTGCGGAACACTTCATTTATGTCGTCCTCTGAAAATCCAGTATTTTCTGTTTTTAAAAGAATTTCTTCCAGTCCGTCAATAAGTTCGTTTGTTTCGTAAAGAAACAAATCCAACATGGAATCCGTATTGCTCAATATGTTTCACCACACTTTAGAATTTCTCCAGGGCCTTGATAAGGGTCTCTTCCTGAATGGCTTTACAATGAATCCTTTGGCTCCTGATAGAACCGCATCTTTGACCATGGCCTCCTGTCCCATTGCTGATACCATTATGATATTTGCTTTTTTATCTCTTTCCATTATGGCCTTTAGCGCCTCAAGGCCGTTCATGTCTTTCATGGTAATATCCATTGTTACAATATCAGGTTGCAATTCCATATACTTTTCTACGGCTACCAAGCCGTTTTCTGCTTCTCCTACAACTTCATAACCATTTTTCTCAAGCATTTTTCTAATAGATAGTCTCATAAATGCAGCATCATCCACTATCAAAACAGTTTTCATTCCATACCTCCGATAAACCTTGAATTTCGGTTACATATATGTAATCGATAAGTTAAGAAAAAAATTTAATCAAATTTTCCTGGATTCCCTATTCACATAACGGACTTCCACTTCTCCGGTATCCGTATGTAATAACATTGTTCTACCAACACTGCCACCCACATCTTCCGCCAAAATCCTAATCCCCAAATCATTCAAAGACTTTTTCGCAGCAATTACATTCTTCTCCCCGATTCTAAATACATCGTGCGACAACGAAAACATTGAAGCTCCTCCAACCAGTTTTGCCACAATATTCTCCTTCCTTGCAGCAAGTTTTTGCATGTCGCTCAATAGATTTGCCACAGCTGTGTCCGCATATTTTCCTCTAAGCTCGTTTGAGCTGCCGTTGCTTTCAGGCATCATCACATGAGCAAGACCACCCACTTTTGCAATTGGGTCGTACAAAGCGACACCAACACAAGAGCCAAGTCCCAGAGCCTGCAGTTTGGTAGGAGAAGTTGTTGCAAACAACTCGCCAATTCCGACAATTATTATACCGCCACTTACAATAGTCATTTTTCTCCGTTCCTTAATGACTTGAGCAGTGTTTTGTATGAGCTGACATCGGGAATCAGCATGAAGCGTCCTATGACAAGATCGTCTCCGCTTTTAAACTGGGTTTCAATTAAAAGAACGGAATCGCCAACCCGTCCATAGAAGCTTATGGGAACATTCAGTATTGCTCCTGCCATGTCAATTGCAAAGGATGGGACTGTTGCGTTAATGGCAAGACCGGTCAGGTCGCACACGGCGGTAAGATATGTACCCGTAAGTATGTTGGTTATCTCTGTCAAAGTGGACATCTCAAGTTCTGACAAGGAGAAAACATCCTTGCCATACTCCATGCCCACCAGTCTTAATAATGTCAAGGCACATTCCGTTTCCAAGGCAAAAAGGATGAAACCATCCAAATCACCGCTGACTTCAACCAAAATGGCCACAATAATATTCTCAGGGCCATTAAGCTCGTTAATCAGCTCCTTGAATTTTAAAATACCCACCTTGGGAACACTCATATCCACCCGCCCCTGGAGTATTTCGGATAAGGCGGTGGCTGCGTTTCCTGCGCCAATGTTTCCTATTTCAGTAAGTATGTCAATGTCATTCGAATCAAATTTGTTAATTACCACCTGTTTTCCTCCAAGTATTACTGAAGCTTGCATAAAACAAGCTTATTAATCTATTATCGAACACTG
>DUPL01000002.1 GCA_012838385.1 Clostridiaceae bacterium | reverse complement strand
GTTTTGTGTAGGATGTTAAAAGATAAAGTGCAGAAAGAAAATCCGAAGATATTTGATAAATAGGTTTATTAATCTTTTTAATAAAGGAAGTATAAATTACTTTGTGTTCATTTCCTCTAAAAATCATTTTTTCATTTCCTTTCGTATAGATTTTTGAGAATAAAAAAAGCACCAGAACTTATTTTATTAAGTTGGTGCTTGTTTCATATAATCTGTTTTTATTATGGTAGGTTTTTCTATGACAGCCGTTCGACTCACCACAAACGCGAAAAATCGCAAAAGACATCCACAAAAAAAAGCTCATTTTTTGAGCTTTTGAGAGCTCAAAAACCGCTATACTTAGCGGTTTCTGAGGGGTGACATCCATTCTATACAAATAACCTGGTGGAGATGGCGGGAGTTGAACCCGCGTCCGAAACCATATCCTCATAAACGTCTACGAGTGTAGTCCATTCTTTTTCATTCCCTACGGCAATCCTCAATGGACAGAGTCTTGCTTTCGGTAGCTTCATAGGTACCGATATGCCTCAAAGCTTTGGCATACCTGTTCCCAGTATTGACCACCCTACTGGAAGGCCCGTCTTACTGACGCCGATTACTGAAGGCACGGGTTACCCTCAGGTCGACGAAGCCGCTACTTAAGCAGCTTGGAGTGCTAAATTATCGTTAGCGTTTATTTTTTTCTCTCGTTTTTTAAAGAGGCCAACGAGAATCCTCTACTCGCAGTTTATGCCTCAATGACCCCGTCGAAACCAGTACATCCCCATATATTATACTCTAAAACTTTCCTTTAGCTGCCTGTCTATCTCTCTTTGAGAATCTTTCTTGGCTATGGCTTCTCGTTTGTCATAAAGCTTCTTTCCTTTTGCTACCCCCAGCAGAACCTTAACCTTTCCCCTAAGGAAATAAAGCTCCAATGGTACAAGGGTGAAACCCTTCTGCTGAATATAACCAATAAGCTTCCTTATTTCACTTCTGTGAAGAAGAAGCTTTCTGTCACGCAATGGTTCCTGGTTGAATATGTTTCCATGATCATAAGGACTTACATGCATACCACATACAAACACTTCTCCGTTACGAATAACTGCATATGAATCCTTCAAATTCACATGGCCGTTTCTAATAGACTTTACCTCAGTACCAGCAAGGACAATACCGCATTCATAAGTCTCTAGAATAGTATATTCAAATCTGGCTTTTCTGTTCTGCGTTATTATCTTCTTACCAGCACTCACAATCCATTACCTCCATCTTCAACAGAAATATATTTTATCTCATTTTTGTTAAATAGTCAAATGTATAAAATTGAAATTATCCAATCATACAATATAGTGTTCTTCAGTTCTATCCTCTCCAAATATTCTGTAATCCTCATAATATTCTAGGTCATCATACTTGGTAGTGATTGTCAGAATCTCCAAATACATATTGTTTGCAAATCGGATAATAAGATCTTTGTTGTCAAATGTCGCACTGACGACTTCTGTTGAATACAGCTTATCCCTATATTCATTTATTGCATAGTCAAATAATGTGGTACCTACTTTTGTCCATTTAAACTTTTTCTTTTTATACTCGGGGCTAGGAGAAAACATATTTTGAGTACATATGGCAAGAGTGTTGTCTGAATCAAAAATTCTGATATAGCATTGTGTATGTATTTTAAGTTTCTTTTTACCAGGCAACTCGAATACAAATCCAACCAAATCCAGTACTCTGTAAATATCAATTAATCTCGCTTTCTGCATTAAGCCGTTTATATCATTCCTTATCTCATTGTACATAATCTGACCTCCAAAATGCAAATGACGCCAGTCAAAATGATGACCGACGTCATTAGTTATAACCATTTATTATGCATTATGCATTCTCAACAGTTTCTTGAACTTTTCTCTTCTTTACCCAGTCACCTATGCTCAAGACAAGATTCAGCAAAATGCCGAATATGGCTGCTGTTGCCACACATGGTATGTCGAGCCCGAAGAATGGAATATTACCGGTTCCGCCAAATCCATAGTTGCCACCAAGACCTATCACCATTATACATGCCATTACTGCAATATTCTTGGCGCTGAACATGTCCACTTTTTTCTCAACCATGATCGCAACACCTTGTGCAGCGATAGCTCCGAACAGATATATCTCAAGCCCGCCAATAACAGCAGCTGGAATTGCATAGATTATACTAATCAATGGGGTGAAGCAGGCAATAATCATTGAAATCAAAGCTGCAACAACCAAGACATGTACGGAGAATACTCTTGTAATTGCCATTGCACTGATGTTTTCTCCATAGTTGGTACCAGCAGGACCACCAATCGCACCTGCTACGATGTCTCCAATACCATCACCAATCAGGTTCAAACCAAGCTTGCTGGCAAGATCATACTTCTTTTCAGAATTCTTCTTTCTAGCCAAATCCTTTACATAAATATCAAGCTGATAGATATGTGCAGTAGACTCGGGTATCGTTGCAAGAGCTATAGGCATTATCGCAACAACTGCCCTCATATTTGGTTTTGGGAAAGTAATATTTGGAAGGGCGAACAATCCATTATCCTGAATTGCTGCTGGAACAATTTTGAACAGATTAACATCTGCTGTCAAATAGATAATGAAAGCTGCAAGACATCCTACCATTGGTCCAAGGATAAGAGGAAGTTGTCCCCAGATGCCTTTCAAATAAACAGAGAACAGTATTGTAGCAATCAAAGTAATCAAACCAACAACCAAGGCCATGGACTGAGCGTTGTTTCCCGCTGCCAGAACCGCATCCCCTTGTTCGTCAACGCCTCTGAATATGGACTGTGAGTCTTCAATAGCAGTTCCTGCCAGAGTCAGACCAATAACCATTGCTATTGGACCTGTAATGTGAGCTGGCAGTACCTTTTCAATGGATTCCTTTCCAAACTGCTTTACAATCAAACCAGCTATAATTGAAACGAAACCCGACATTACAATACCGAATTGCGCCATGCGAATTTTATCATCCAAGGAATATCCTGATAGTTCCTCAAGAGCCATCAAGCTGCCTATTGCAGTTACATATGAAAAGCTGGAACCATAATACAGCGGAATCTTTCTTCCTGTTACAAGGATGAAACACAATGTAGCCAAACCACTAGCAAATATAGTGGTGGAAATGTGAAAGCCAGTAATAATTGCAACAGCAACAGTAGCAGGGAACATAACGATAACTTGCTGCAGAGCGTATAATATCAGTTTCCATACTGGTGGCCGTTCATCTGGTAAGTAACCAACAATTTTTTTGTCATCTTGCATAATAATCCCCCTATAGTATTAGATTTGATATAAAAAAACACCAGTCTCACCGTCTATCTCTTTTAGGCGGACTAGTACGTTTTCCATTCTGGAAGTTGGAATGTTCTTCCCTACAAAATCGGGACGGATAGGAAGTTCACGATGGCCTCTGTCAACCAAAACCGCAAGCTGTATCTTGGCTGCCCTGCCCTGGTCCATTACCGCATCCATGGCAGCACGTGCCGATCTACCCGTATAAATAACATCATCAACCAAAACAACTTTTTTACCAATAAGCGAAAAAGGAATATCCGTATCGTTAATAACGGATTTCTTGGTGTAATTAGATAAATCATCCCTGTAGGATGTAATGTCAAGAGCACCAAGATCAATCCTTACTCCCTCAATTTTGTAAATCGCATCTGCTATTCTTTTTGCAATAGGATAACCTTTCGATTTAATGCCTATAATGCAGAGATCTTCAGTACCATGATTTCTTTCGACTATCTGATGAGCAATACGAACAATAGCCCTTTCTACTGCTGTCTCGTCCATCATTTGTCCTTTCAACTTCACAATCCTCACCTCCACACAAAAAAAGTCTTGCCTGATTCAGAGCAGACAAGACATACTGACATAAATATACAAGAATACACTTATACTATTTATCCCGATATCTTGTCGGCATCTGAGTGCCCACTTAAAAATATCGTACCCGAATGATAATAGCATTAATCAAAACAAATGTAAATACCCTAATGCAAAAATTTTTAATTTATTTTTTGCCTCCAACAAACTACATAAAACTAAACAACATTCTTATCGCAGCAAGGCTCGATTCGAGTTCTTCCGAAAACTGTGAAAAGAAACTTGCCATCGCCCCTGCAAATACTGTAATCAAAAGTATAAAACCAACTATGTTCAATACAAAGGATATAGCCAATATGATAAGATTTGCCTGACAATACCTTTTCCTGTTAACATTTCCTGCTCCAAATGCCCATACCAAAGTCATGATAAACCCAATACATGGAATCATTTGAACAATTAAAACAATAATCCAATCCTTGAGATCAAGAGGTTTATTATTAGGATCCTCATACTGCGGTGCATATTGGTAACCTTCATTCATATAATTGTTATCCAAATTAATTCATCCTTTCCTTTTTCTATATATATACAGCAAAACCATCCACTGGTCAACTGTTTTTTCATGTCTTAACTGTTACTTGGACAAAACTGCTTTAAGCAATCGCACAAGCAAGTTTTCGTCATAATACACCATTGGCACCTGATTTGGAAAAACCAACGCCATCCTGACACAATAAACAACCATGGTAGTTATAAGTATAAAAACAAGCAGGGACTTCAGGCTTTTTGTATCTATAAACAAAACATATTTGAAAAGTGCATAAGCCATGGCATAAAAAACAAAACTTAGAATCATGGGATGCATAACAAGACTTTCAACAATTCTGCCCTTAAACAGCAAAATTGCGGCCCTTGTCATGCCGCATCCTGCACAAGGAAGACCTGTAAGCAATACAAAAGGGCAGTATCTAGGCAAAAAGAAATTGGCTAATAACGAGTACAAACCAAAGACCAAAATTGCAGGTATCGCTATTCTCAAATCCTCCAAGAAGATTCCAATTCCCTTTCGCAGCCTTTTCACTCAATTCTTCCTTTCTTGAAATTTCGTCTATTATACCATATACTAACTTTTGAAATCAATACTGCCGGGAGTGAAGCTAAATGAAACCACTTTTAATATACCCAACACCTAAAAAGGTTGAATACATGGAAGGTACAAGCAAGAAAACAAGCGAGATAGTAAAAATACATAAGGAATACAAAAATGAAGAAGAATACAGAATTGAGATAAAAGACGATACAATAAAACTGTTCGGAAGCGATGTAGGGTTGTTTCGGGCAGAAACTACCCTGAAGCTAATCTTATCGCAATGCAATTTAAGAATACCAAATTTAAAGATAAAAGACAGCCCTGATTTTAGTGTAAGAGGGGTAATGCTGGATATATCAAGAAGCAAGATACCCTCCATGGATACCCTTTATCACATAATAGACATACTGGCTGATTTGAAAATAAATCAGCTGCAATTGTACATAGAAGGGTTTTCTTTTGCATATGAAAGCTTTCCCGATGTATGGAAAGACCAAACACCTGTCAAAGGAGAAGAAATACTTGAGATTGACAGATACTGCAGGGAAAGATACATCGAACTTGTTCCAAACCAGAATAGTTTTGGACACATGGGGCCTTGGCTTGCGAGGGAAGAGTTCAAAGACCTTGCAGAGTGTCCGGAGGGTTTTGAGTTTCAGGGTACTTTCATACCCACTCCCTTGTGTCTGAATCCTCTTGATGACAGGTCTTTTGATTTTGTTAAGACCTTGTACGATGACCTTTTGCCTTACTTTTCATCAGACAAGTTCAATGTGGGATGCGATGAAACCTTGGAACTTGGAAAAGGAAAAAGCAAAAGTCTTTGCGAAGAAGTTGGAGTTGGCAGAGTATACAAGAACTTTTTAATGAAAATCTATGAGGATGTTAAAAGAAGGGGAAAAACCATGATGTTCTGGGGAGATATTATCCTTTCCTACCCTGAACTTATACCCGAACTTCCCAAGGATGTAATTGCCCTTAACTGGGGGTACCTGTCCACACAGCCAACTGAAGCAAGCTGCAAAATTTTCAAGGAAGCAAACATCCCGTTTTACACCTGTCCTGGAACTGCATCATGGAACAGCATCTGGGGTCAGACCGACCAGATGATAACCAACATAGACAATGCGGCAAGATACGGCAAAAAACACGGTGCCATTGGCCTTCTGAACACAGACTGGGGCGACAATGGACACTTGCAGTACCTGCCTGTAAGTTATGCTGGTTTTGCATATGGAGCTGCAATGTCTTGGAATACAAGAAAAAGGAGCGAAAACTACAACAACCTTCCCAGGTATCTGAACAAATTCATATTTGAGGATGAGAGTGAATTAATGGGGAATCTGGTACTTGAAGCTGGTCTTTATCATACATATGAGGAAATCAAACAGAACAACATAACAAACCTTGTAAGGGTTCTGTACTCCCCTCTTGATGAAAAAGAATCTGTCAAAGGAACCACATCAGAGCATATTGCATCAAGAATTTACCCGTATATCAATAAAATACTGTATTCATTGAATGAAACTAAAATGAAATGCAAGGATGCAAATCTTATAATCGATGAATATATAAACAGCGGAAGAATGCTCAAGTTTGCATGCCATCTTGCCTGCTACAAGCTTGGATACTATGGCCTTTTGGATTCCTTCCCGGATTCAGACATGACAAAGGATGAGTTTAAAAGTGTTCTTCTTGGCATGCAGGAAACAATAATGGATGAGCATAAAAGACTTTGGAAAATTAGAAATAGAAAAGGAGGCCTTGAAGACAGCCTCCGTGTTGTAACCAAAATTTTACCAGACAACTGATGGTTCTCCATGCAGGTTTGGCAGTGGATGAGGGCGAACCAAGGCTCCACCGTTTTCATAAGACTCAATGACCGCAAAGGTGGCCTCTAGGGTTGCCAATGCGTCTCTTCCAGAGGAACGGATGAATTCCTTTGGTACCTTGTTGGTTATATCCTCAAGGAATGCATGTATCCTTGTTGGGAAGGTGGAGTTGAAATCGGCTATGCCGGTATTCATGACAACGGGTGGGTTTGGAGCTTCACCCTTCTTCGGCGATTCCCAGAAAGTAAGTTTTTCCACACAGTTTTCAATGCAGAAAGTTCCCTTCGTTCCTGCCATTTCAAAGCTCCACCATCCACCAAGACCGAACATGGCATCTCCTCTTTGCGACAAAAGATACCCGACAGAGCCATTCTCAAACCTGACATGTATCGAGTTTATAGACAACATCAAATCATCCGCACTCTTTCTTACACCAGGCTTGTTCAGAAAAGCCTGCACATGAGTAATTTCACCGCAGAAATATCTCATGACTGAAAACGGATGTGCCAAAAATGCCTTCACATGGGAATATGGTCTCTGCCATCTGGGAGAAGCCACGCCACCGTAAACATCCTCTCCGCCATTAAAGCCTACCTTGTGCAGACAGTATACAGGTTCTCCCACTTTACCTTCCTTGATATACTGCATTGCCCTGTCCGCAGGCTGGGTGAAATAGTGGTTCAGGTTGCATCCCAGATAAACATCTTTCTTTCTTGCCAGGTCAACCATTTCTCTTGCTTCTCTTACATCGTTTGATATGGGCTTTTCAACCAGAACATTGTATCCCAAATCCAATGCATACATTGTTGGCTCATAGTGCCATGAACCATTCTCATATCCTGATGTGGTAACATCTACAATATCAATATCTGGTCTGTCCTTTAGCATATCCTTTATCGAGTAATATGCCTTTACACCCCATCTTTCAGCAGCACTGTCTGCCTTTTCCTTAACTATGTCACAAACCGCAACAAGTTCTGCCAGTTCATCATTTACATAGCAGCTTGCATGAACATTTCCTATACCACCCATACCTACAATACCAACTTTAAGCGCCATACTAAACCTCCTATTCTGTAATGCTTTTAACCTTTACAGGCATATTCAACTCCAACGACTTGATAGCAGCGTGAATAACGCGGCTTGCTTCAAGACCAGCTTCACCGCTGCCATCTATTTCTTCAGGTTTTGCCCCATCATATATCTGATTTACAAATGATCCAATTCTGTCTTTGAAAGTATCGAAGAAACTTTCAAACCCTCCAAATACAGGATTTGTATACACTTCCTTTAATGGATTGCCAGCTGGATACAAAACAGCTTCCCGCCACATATCCTCAAAAACAAGCCTTCCCTTGACACCTGCCACTTCGCATCTTTCCATTGGATGTCCTCTTGCAATGTCATAGGAGCTTGTAAGATGTCCTACTGCGCCATTTGCAAACTTGATATTGACGGAAGCAGTAGACCAGATGCTCCTTCCGGGAGCTTTCATTGCATAGCAGTGGACTTCGTCAATATCTCCGCAGAAATACCTCATAATATCCACACTGTGTGGATTCAATGCCTTCAAATGATAGTAGGGAGACTCAAAATCCTGAGGTTTTCCTATCCACAAGGCCATGTTGCAGAAAAGAAGGTCTCCTATCCTGCCTTCTTCCTGCCATTTCTTTGCCTGCCTTGCAGCAGGGGTGAACCTGTGGTTCAGATTTACACCCAGGCAAAGCCCCTTTTCTTTTGCAGTGTCAACCATGATTTGGCCATGCTTTATGCTGTTCGATATGGGCTTTTCACACAGGACATGGCTCCCATGCTCAAGAGCTATAATGCAGGGCTCAAAATGGTCGGAGCTATACTCATAGCCTCCCGTACATATGCTGGTAATGTCTGGTTTAAGCTCCCTGAGCATGGTATCACAATTTAAGTAATACGGAACGTTGAATCTCTTTCCTCCATTGATTGCCCTTTCGGGAATTATATCGCAGACTCCCACCAGTTCCACATTAGGTAGTTTTGAATAACATTCCGAGTGTATGTTTCCTATAGGTCCCATCCCTATTACGCAGGCGCGTAACTTTTTATCCATCATTTATTACCTTCTTTCTGCTGAAGGCGTTTTGCAGCTTCCGGATCCCCTATATGCAGAGTATCATACGCATCCTTTGAAGACTTGAAAGCACCTTCTCCATAACCGTGCCAGTTCAGATTTGTGTACATCGGATTTTCCCTGCCGGTCTGACTGGTTCTCCTCAATATATGTTTCTCCATCCTCTTCTTAAGCATCTCCACTACTTCAGGATTTTCGGAAGCCACATTGTGGTTTTCCCCAGGATCCTTTACCAGGTTGTACAACTCAATCTCGGGTTTGAAGTGGAAATCCGGCTCAAGAGCAACAATAAGTTTCCACTCCGGTGTCCTCCAGCCGTGCTTTCTCATCCATGTGCATTCGGTGATGTAGAATTCGGGTTCGGGCTCTCTGTACTCTCCTCTTACAAGAGGCACAAGACTACTGCCTTGCAAAACATCCTTGTCATATTCAACATCCAGTATATCAAGAAGGGTTGGCACAATATCCTTAAGCTGGCAGTAATCCTTGATTCTCATGCCCTTTGGCAAACCCTTGTATTTAATAATCAGAGGAACATTCAATGTGCAGTCATACAGACCGTGATGGTCGAAGTAGCAGTCATGCTCCATCAGCGTCTCTCCATGGTCGGAGGTAAATATTACAAGAGTCTCATCCTCTATTCCCAAAGCCTCAAGTTTCGTAAGAATGCTCTGAATGCACACATCCATGTAGGCTATGGCTGCATCATACTGGGCAATTATGTACTCCGCATCGGTGCAATAAGGTGGGAACCAGGAATAGAAATAATCTCTGAAAGGCTTGAACTCATAAACCTTTTCCAGGGATTTGTTGTTCTTGTCAAACTCATCGCCCTGATAAAACATCTTGTGGAATGGTTCAGGCGGCAGATATGGCGAATGCGGATCCATATGCCTCATGAACAACATAAATGGTTTGCCTTCCTTGTGCAATCTTTCAAGTTCGGGTAAGGCCACCGCATTCAAGTTTTCCGCCTTGTGTGCCCTTCCGTCATCTGAAGCACCCCATCCCTCAAAGTCTATATATGTGTCAAATCCCCTTGATGCTGCATTGCCTCTAAATCCAATGCATGTGGTGTTGTATCCGTAATCCTTGAGTATCTCAGGCAGTGTTCTTACACCTTCTGCAATTCCACCCACATGCCTTAAAGCCACTACATTTGTTCCGAAACAGTCCATACCTGTCAGCATGGATGAATAACCACTGGTAGTAGGAATATGGGGACTGAAGCAGTGCTCGAACACAACCCCACCCTGGGCATACTTGTCTATATGGGGTGTGGTGAGTCTTTTGTAGCCATAAAGACTCATATGGTCAGAGCGCAAACTATCAATACCAAAAAAAACAATATTCGGTCTCTTCTTTGACATGAGTACTACCTCCTTTATCTTGCTCCAAGAATTTTCAAACAAGCATTCATATATCCATAGCTTTCCGCAGCTATAATTGATGCTTCAACCAAATCAAGATCAGGACCAATAACCTCAAGACACACAGGACCTGAAAATTTTCCCTCCACCATTGCCTTGAAATAGCCAAAGAGGTTAATGTCTCCTCTGCCGCAGGCCTGGTTTGCAGGCTCACCAGGAGATGGTCCCAACCCCTTGCAGTCCCTTATATGTACATGCCTTACCCTGCTCAAGACACTTGGCAGCGCTTCCTCAGGCTTTTCTCCTGCCCTGTGTATGTGGCTTGGATCCATGTCAATTCCGAACCAGGGGTTGTCAATTTGCTCCATTGCATAAAGCGTGGTGGGTGTATTGTATATTGCCGCCCCCACATGAGCCTTAACACATAGTGTCACTTTGTACTGTGCGGCAAGCTCAGCCAGGGAATTAAGAGTCTCGACGGATTGTTTCAAAGACACTTCGTCGTCAGACTTGCCTCCAGGACCTATATTTACAACCGGTATTCCAATTTCAGCACACGCTTCAAAAGCCTTTAACAGCCTGTCTCTATCAAGGGAGGCCACTTCCGTTGACAAAAGCTCAAGACCGAACTCGTCTGTAATTGATAGAATCTCGACCTTATCCTTTTTCCAGTCATCAAGGTTTAAATGCTCGCACATACCCTTGATGGCTGAAATCTCGATACCGTCGTATCCCGCCTTACCAATCGCCCTGCAAGCCTCTCTCAGGCTGTAGGCTTTAAACAAAACAGTGTTGACACCAAGCTTAATCATATTTCCTCCTATCTGTTCATTAATTTTAAACTTTCTTCGTTGAACCTCATGACTCTCTCATAAGTCATCCCGGCAGTATCCTTGTTCGGATACTCAATAATGAATGGGAATCCTTCCGTGTAAGTATGATAAAGAGATAAAAATAAAGGCCAATCGATATCCCCGTCACCAATAAGGCGACCGTAGGTATCGTTGACCTTTCTGTCTTTTCCGTGAAAATAGAAGACGTGATCTTTAAGGTATCTGAACATGTCTTCCTCTGAGGAATTAGCTATCAGGTTTGCTGGATCCAATAAGACCTTAACCCTGTCGGAACCTATCTGCTCGATAAAATCCCTCATTCTTTTCGCAGAAGGGATAACATCCAGTACACAAGGCTCAATAGCGACATATACATCATATTTCTCCGCCAGATCCGCCAAATACGAAACGCTTTCCTTAAGCAAATTAAAATCCGACTCGTATCTGTGCGCCTGTACTCCTCTTGAGTGCGGATCAAAGCCGCATTCAGTTGACAAACATTTTATACCTGCATGACTTGCCAACTCCATATGTTTGGCAAAGTAATCCAGATTTGCCTTTCTTGCTTCCGGCTCCTTTTCTATAAGGTTGGTGAATACACCAAGCGCAGAAACATCAACACTCTGCTTTCTGTAGGATTCTACGATTCCAAGAAATCTGTCAAGTGTCATATCGGACAAGTCCGTCCTCCCGTTATACCTCCAGTAATTCGAATCATTCTGGACAAGACAAAGTTCCGTACACTTGTAACCTATCTCTGCAATCATGCGAGCAGCTTCCTCATTCGTCAAGCCTGTAAAACTTCTGGTTGTTATCCCAATATTCATTTTTTCACCTCACTAAGGATTTATACGCTTCTCAAAACTTCCAGTGCAGTTTTGCCTTCCTTTACCAGATCTCTAATAACTGCTTCAACGCTAATTCTACCTTCAAACCCTATCTCCCTCAGGATGTCAAAGAACTCCTGATATCTGTCCTCGGTGGGACTAGCTGGAGCAGGCCTTCCGGGTATTGAATAAGCAGATACATGCACATGCACAAGGTCCTTTCCTACTTCCTTCAAGGAATTAAGATCTTCTTTGTTGTTCATCATATGAAAAAAATCTGCCATGACTTTTATGTAGTCGCTTCCGACTCTTCTTGATACCTCCAAAGCATCAAGTACGGTATTGACAACATTAGTCTCCGCATAGGACAAAGGCTCAATACCAACCACTATGTTGTACCTGCCTGCAATATCGCCGACAATCCTCAAAGCATTACTGAAATCCTCAATAGCCTTTTCATGAGAATATCCTTCGGAATACTTTCTACTTCTACCGCTTCCAAGAATGCAGGTATCAATACCCAGCCTCGATGCCCTTCCAAGAGCCAGATTCGTATACTCCGCTATTTGCTTAGCATTAAAATCCGGCCATACAACCCTTATATGGGCTGGGAAGAATCCGTTGGCAGCCTCAATCTTGACATCGCTCTTTGCATTCTCCTCGTAGAGTTTTTCAAACTCTTCATCGCTCATATCAGCAATTCCTGCTAGAGACACCTCCGCATAATCACAGTCAATTTCCTTCAAATATTTTATTTGGTTGACTCCAACACAAATACCAAACTTCATAATACACCTCCACGTCTTTTATAAACTCTTCTGAATTATAACATACAATCAGAATATTTCAATTGCAAAACATGCTCTTTTAATGTCATTCTATATATATATCTCATGCATGTTATTCTGTTTGTTCATATTGAAAAGCAAAACCATCATTACTGCAGTTGCAATACCCGACACCAACAACACCGGTATAGCTGGAAGACTGTCAAATCTCACACCAATAAGCGCTCCAATTATTCCATTTATTATGTGGGTGACGTTAAAACCAACATGTAACAATATAGACCCCAGGAGCGACTCTGTCATTTCATATACATAAACGCACACCAGCCCCATGACCCCTGCATATATTGCCTGCAACATGTTGCCATGGACTGCGCCAAACACAACAGCTGATATCAATGCCGCTATCCATGCTGCTGAATGCCTTTTCAAGACAGTATAAATAAGTCCTCTAAAAACCACCTCTTCCAATATGGGAGCACAGACAACAACAGCCAGTATGATAAATAATACCGGGCCATAAAAAGATGTATGTTGATCATGGTCCTCGATCCAGGTTTCGGGTATCGGCACAAGTTCCATCACTGCTATGGATGCCATGTTCAATGCATATCCAAGGAAAAAGGATAACATTACGAAAGGCCACTGTATTTTTTTCAGCCTTGTATACTCGTTAAGATTCTTGTTGATAAATATAAAAAAAGCATAAAAAATTATAACTAAAATTATTGTGGTTAAAACAAATATGGTTGGAACGAGAGCTTCAAAAACTTCCATCAGTTTAATCTGCAACTCTTGCTGACTCATCTCCGGATTCTGTGATAAAATCACCGGACTTATTGAGAACAAAATAACTATACTAATACCGTTGCTTACCAGAAAGTATACCAGGAAAGCCGCAGCTGCCAACATAATACCTATAAAAAAACGACCAACTTTAGATTGCATACCACACCTCACAAAAATATATTAAATATCCAATGGAATTTCTTCTTCCGAAGGACTTTCCAGCAATACTTCCGGATTACTCAGAAGCTCTTTAAAAAATTCAATGGAACGTATGTAATAAAAGCCGTTCGACACTCTTTCATCAAGCGTTACCGTAAAATTCATCTTGTATCTATCGCCTTCAGGATAAATCTTGCCCATTACTACAAATAAGGAACAAGTACCTCTTTCATACAAATGATGGAAAGGAACATTGACAAGGTTTATGCTGCCCAGGTTGCTTACAAAAGCGCTTGACTGCATTGGATCCACCTTCTCCAAAGATTTTGGAAACAAGTCAAACTTCAACAATAAATCCATGAGCCCCTTGAATCCCCTGAGCATGAAAGTTGGCAGCTTGAAAAGAGCATTCAATACATCCGTGGTATCATCATCGCCCTCTTTTGCTTCCCTGATACCGCCCTGCAGTTTCCTCATAACATCATCAAGATTCGCAGTCCTTTTGAAAACCGCAAGCACATCGGTTTCAGGCGCATCTTCCGTCATATCCTTTTTCGCCACAAAACAAAGCTTTATATTCCTCCTCTGATATATTTTGCCTGAAGAAATGAAACGATTAAGATGAGGACGCATTGCCAGGGTCCTAACCAGCGCAGCCATGAACACTCCGAAATATGTATACTTTCTTATTCCCTTCTCCCGTTTTGCCTGCTCATCCTCGTTCATCCTTTTCACAAAATCAACCAGGTTTGTAGCATCAATAGTTTCACTGAAATATATGCAGGAAACATTTCTGCCAGGCATCAAAACAGGAACTATGTTCATATATGGATCTATATTCCTAACCCTCCAGCCATCCTTTCTGTCACCAAACTTTCTTGGTCTGTCGAACTTGCTTTTCTGCGTCTCCTTTGACATTTCACACCATCCTTCTATAATTTGTCCACTACTTCTCCCAACCTCTTGTATATGCTGTTTTCCTTCACATATCCTCTTACGCACGACAAGGGATAAATATTCGTATTACGTCCGATAATTGTTCCAGGATTAAGAACCGTATTGCACCCTACTTCCACAAAATCTCCAACCAATGCACCAAACTTTCTCAAATTGGTTGGGATTATGCTGCCATCTTCCATCCTCACAGATATGTTCTTCTTGTCCGACTTTACATTCGAAGTAATGACTCCCGCACCGAAATGGGCTTTGTAGCCTAGAATGGAATCTCCTACATAATTGAAATGGGGTACCTGCGCATCATTAAACAGAATGGAATTCTTTACCTCAGTCGAATTCCCTACAACAGCATCTTCACCTACAATAACATTGCCTCTAATGTAAGCACAATGCCTTATCTCTGCTCCCCTGCATATGATTGCAGGACCTTCTATACAGGCTGTAAGACTAATTTTCGCACTATTTGCAACCCATACATTTTCTTTTATCTGCACAAAGTCATATGGAAGTAAAAGAGCTGCCTCAAGAATATATTTGCCAATATCCTTAAGGCATTCCCATGGAAACTCATAGTTTTTAAGCAAATCACCTGCTATGGACTTGTCTAGAGAAAAAAGTTTTGAGGTTAGATTCATAAGACACTTCCTTGTTTTTTCTCATTATATATTCTTTATTCAAAAAGTTCAATATGAGCGCAATATTTTTCAAGAAGTCTTATTGGTTTGTAAGACAGCTTTGATTTTCTAAGACCGGGATCTCCCACATCTTCCTCCCTGTTAATATATATCACGCCGTCGGTTGCATAGTCTTTGGCAAACTCACTTACAATCATCTGATAGGAGCCGTGGTAATCGGTAACAGCCCTCTCCACATGTACAAAAAGAGTATCCTTAACCACCTCTCCCAGTGCAAAAGCAATCACTTCACCATCCACTTCAATAAATCCACCAAGATGGTTGAAACTCAAAAAGTAGTTCAAATACTCCCTTGCCCTTCTTGCCTCCTTCAGTTCCGAACTGGAAGCGTCATCGGATGGTACGAAATACTTATCAAAAGCCTCGACGACCCTGCCCAGATTCTCTTGTGTAATCCTATGATATTTGTGGTTTGGATATTCACGCTTGAACCTGTTTACATGGTTCCTCTGACCGTGGTACTTCTTCCCTTTGAATGTTTTCAAGCTTTCTGCATTATACAGATAATCATACCAGTCCCTGCTGGTTATAAAGTGGCATTTGTCACCATATCGAAACTTAACATACTCCATTGCCTTTTCGGGCAGGGTACAGAACTTCAGCTCCAAGCCATTTGCTCTTGTGTACTCCTCTATTGCCTTCATCGCCTCATCGGTGGAGCCTTTGCCTATGGGATAGCTGAAACTTGTCCCTCTTGTAGGATATGCCACCTTGAATATAAGCATATCCTTGTGTATAGCAAATTCTGAATAGAAATAGTCTCTCCACATGTATATTGCGCCTGCTGTAAAATCACAGGTTCTAAACTCCTGATATTTCAGATACTCACCAAGTCTATTTATATCAGAAAGTTCCACTTCCTTGAAATTAAGCATAAGTCCTCCTTGATTAATCATAATACATTCGCCCTATTATACCATATCGGCATTTTTTTCACATTCATACATTTTTAACACCAAACTGTTGATTAAATATTTAAAAAAAGATATATTTGATTCTATGATAATTATTATGAAGTGGAGGAAATATATCGGATGCTTGTTCGACTGATTAAATACTTTAAAAAGTACAAATTTTATGCTATTTTATGCCCTATACTAATGCTGGTGGAAGTATTGTGCGATGTGCTCATGCCCTACATGATGGCCTTGATAGTAAACCGGGTCAGCGATTCTGTAAGGGCGAACACAAGTTTCACAAATGATGACACAAGATATATTATAACCATAGGGGCAATAATGATACTCCTGGCATTGATTGCACTGCTGTGCGGAGCTATTGCCGCCCGTCTTGCAGCGGTAGCCGCCCAAGGAGGAGGCACCGAACTCCGATATGACCTTTTCAAACAGATACAAACTTTTTCCTTTGCGGATTTGGACAAATTCAGTGTTCCATCACTGATTACAAGACTTACAACAGACATAACCAATATTCAAATGGCAGGCATGATGTCTTTAAGGATGCTGATACGGGCACCCTTTATGCTGCTTTTCGCTTTAATACTTGCATTAAACATAAACAGCGAGCTTGCCTTGGTATTCCTTGTCGCAATTCCAATACTGGGCATCGCCCTTTATTTCATAATCACAACTGCCCACCCAAGGTTCAGAAAACTTCAGAAGAAATTCGATGCCCTCAATGCCTCCATCCAGGAAAACCTTACAGGCATAAGGGTTGTAAAGAGTTTTGTGCGCGAGGATTATGAGAAGGAAAAGTTCAAAAAATCAAATGACGACTTTACCAATACTGCCATCGGAGCTGTAAAGGTGGTCATATTCACCATGCCCTTGATGCAGCTTGTAATTTACGGATGTATAGTTGCAATCCTCTGGTTTGGCAGCGGCATGGTGGCAGACACCACTATCACCAGAATACTTACCGGTGCGGAAAGCGCATCAGGCATGCAGGCAGGCGACCTTATAAGTTTTATCTCCTATGTCACCCAGATACTCATATCACTGATGATGATATCTTTTCTTTTCCTCATGTTTGTACGCTCGAAAGCATCAGCGGAGCGTGTATTTGAGGTAATGGATACCGAGTCAACAATAAAAGATCCTGAGAATCCTGTTATGGAAGTAAAAGATGGATCAATTGTTTTTAATAATGTGAGCTTTAGATATGAGGAAGGAAAAGGCGAAGATACATTGTCAGGCATTAATCTTTCCATTGCGTCTGGCGAGAACATAGGAATAATCGGAGCCACTGGCTCTGCAAAGTCAACTCTTGTCCAGCTTATTCCAAGGCTGTATGACGTAATCCAGGGAGAAGTTTTGGTAGGTGGAGTCAATGTAAAAGAGTACTCCTTGAAAAGTTTAAGAGATGCCGTGGCAATGGTTTTGCAGAAGAACACCCTATTTTCGGGAACTGTAAGAGACAATATGAAATGGGGTAATGAAGACGCCACAGATGAAGAAATAATCGAAGCATTAAAGCAAGCCCAGGCATGGCCTTTTGTAAGCAAGCTGGAAAAAGGTCTTGACCACTGGGTTGAACAAGGCGGCACAAACTTTTCAGGAGGACAGAAACAAAGACTCTGTATAGCCAGATCCTTGTTGAAAAAACCAAAGGTAATTATACTGGATGACTCCACAAGTGCTGTAGACATGGCAACGGATTCGAAAATACGCGCTTCTTTCAAAGAGAACCTGAAAGGAATTACTGTGATAATAATTGCACAAAGAGTAAGATCCATATCTCACTGCGACAGGATAATTGTCATGGATGATGGCAAAATAAATGCAATAGGAACACATGAGGAGCTTCTTGAAAATTGCGAGATATATGAAGACATATACAATTCACAGCAGGAAGGAGTGCTTGCAGATGCATAGAAAAACACATGTAGAGAATAAACCTAAAAACGCTATGAAAACTCTTGCGCGCATGTATAAATACATGTCCGGACACACAATAGGGCTTGTATTTGCAATAATCTTAATCATTTTCAGCTCTTTGGCAGGAATTATAGGCACTTCACTGCTGAGACCACTCATAAACAACCTGATGAATAATATAAAGTTGCTGATGGATGCAGGCCATGATGCAAATACAGCAAAAGAAATTATCATGTCGGGAGTGTTCGACACCCTCGTCATTATGATTGTTGTCTATGTTCTCGGAGCTTTGTCCACATATTTTGGCAACAGACTGCTCCTTATCATATCGCAAAAGACTACCAACAGAATAAGGAAAGAACTGTTCGATCATTTGCAAAGTCTGCCCGTAGGTTTCTTTGACAGAAACACACACGGAGAACTAATGAGCCGTTTCACAAACGACATGGAACACATCACCATGGCTCTTGAGCAAAGCCTGTCCCAGACAATTACATCTGCAATTACAATTGTAGGAACCTTCATTATGATGGTCTACTACAGCCCCTTCCTTACAATATTCGTAATCCTTATGCTTTTTGTAATGCTCAGGGTTGTCAAAATTGTAGGTAAAAAGAGCGCAGTTAACTTTAGAAACCAGCAGAAAAGTCTTGGTGAGCTGAACGGTTTCATAGAAGAAATGATGGAAGGACAGAAAGTCGTAAAGATATTCAATCACGAAGAGAAAAACCAGAGCGAATTTGAAGCGCTTAATGAAGAACTCAGAAAGGCATCTACAGATGCCCAGACATATGCAGGAATACTTATGCCCATCATGGG
>DUPL01000019.1 GCA_012838385.1 Clostridiaceae bacterium | reverse complement strand
GCCTGCAGAATCTCTCATGATTTGGCTGCCGTCTTCTTCTACTTCGAGAACGGTAGTTTCGAATGCAGGGTATAAAAAGTGGTGGCCTGCAACTTGGGGATTCCAGGCATAGTCAAATCCCAGCTTGCTCATTATCGCCTTGTCTCCAGGTCCGTTGTCGCCATATCTTTTGTAGTTTTCAGCATCTTCTTTGGAAATATGGCCTTCTTCAGCCCATTTGTCAACGGTTTCCGCCCAGTAGCCGAACGCAATAATTGGCATTCTCTCAAATTTTTCATAATTCAGTATTGCCATTACATTTTCTCTGATTGTCATTTTGCATGTCCTCTCCTTTATTCCAATGTATTATTTATTTTTGATTATCAACACAAGATAATCAACATGTGGATTAAATGTTGTTTCTGTTGTATTTTATCACAAATTAAGGAACAAAAGTAAAACAAATCGTTGTAAATATAAAGAAAAGTTGATATACTACTGAAAAATGTATAGAATATATGCATAAAATTATAATGTGGTAGTGGAGGATTTAAAAATGACACTAAAATGGGATGAGTTTGTAGACAAGGTATATGGTTGTTGGATAGGCAAATGTGTTGCTGGAACAATCGGAGCACCTTATGAAGGTTACAAGGGAATAATGAATGTGGAGTATACGCCTTCAATGATTGACAACATGCTTCCAAATGACGACCTCGATTTGCAGGTGTTGTGGCTTGATGTTATTGAAAAGAAAGGCACAAACTTCACATCTTTGGATTTGGCAGAAGCTTTCTTTAATCTGTGCGACTATTCGCCTGGAGAGTATGCGACTTTTAGAAAAAACTACGATCTTGGCATAATGCCTCCTCTTTCAGGTAAGTTTAATAACAACTACTATATTGAAGGAATGGGCTGTCCTATCCGCTCTGAAATCTGGGCATGCCTTGCACCGGGAGATGCGAAACTTGCTACAGAGCTGGCGGCTATGGACGGATGTCTTGATCACTACGGTGAGTCTATCATTGCCGAGCAGTATCTGGCCGCTCTTGAATCTCTTGCGTTTACTGACAAATGGGATATCAAGCCTTTGGTTATTAGAGCTCTTGACTACATAGATGAAAAATCAAGAGTGTACGAGCTTGTAAGCAAGGTTGTTGACTGGTGTGATCAGTCCGACAACTGGAGATATGTATTTGGAAGAATTCTACGTGATTACGGACACGCTGACTGTACAAACATGTATCAGAACATAGGAATCACACTCATGGCTCTTCTTTTGGGCAAGGGCCATTTCATGGACAGCGTAATGCTGGCTCTTAACTGTGGTTTTGATACGGACTGCACATGCGCCACTGTTGGTGCCATTATAGGTATCATTGAAGGCGGCAAGAAGCTTATGAAAGACTATGACCTAAAAGAGCAGACCTTCAAGCTGGGGGTTAATGTTACCAGAAGATCAGACAAGGTTTATGATCTGGCTGAAGACACCGCTTTTGCAGCTCTTTTGTTCCTTGACAAGAACAAGAAGGTGAACATAAAGGGTTATCCTGAAGACAAGGTGCCTGTAATGGAAGGCAGGCCTTCATTACCCATCAACTTCAGGGTTGTATACAACGATGGTATACCTGCAATTGCACCAGGAGAGAGCAAGAACATAACAATATACCTGGAGACAAACAACAAGATAAAAGCTACTGGAACCATAAAGTTTTCAGCACCTGAAGGATTTTCGGTAAAGCCTCAGGAAAAGAAATTCAGAATTGGCATGTTCAATTCAGGTATAGACATTACCGTATCGGTAAGTAAGGATATCCCGGTTCTTATGAACAAGAACATAATTACAGCGACCATAACTCTGGACAACAATGACACCTTCAGGGAAAGCTTCGGTCTTGCTGGTGCTGCATTGTGGAAGGTCTACGGTCCTTTCTGGGAGAATACAACTTATGTTGCTCCACCTAAAGCAAACGAATCATATTATGCAGGACTAGGAGGAGCAAAGACAAAGGATGAGGGTTCTACAAAAATTAGGCAGTTCCATATTAATATGAAGGCTGACTGGCAGAAAGAATATCTGGAGGATCAGCTTTTGGGCAACAAGCCATTGCCGGAAGAACTGGTGGATGACCCGGCTTATCAGGGGTTCCCTGTAAACTTGTATGAGGATAAGTTCAGTTTCAAGGATCTGTTCGGTTTCTCTGGTCCTTGTGTAGTTTACATGGTAAGAGATCTGTATGCTCCCGAAGATATGAATGCCTGTATACAAATTGGCCACAGTGATGTGTTCCGCATGTGGATGGACGGCAACCTGATTGCATACAGCGATTCTACAGAGCACTGGACTCCTGAGAATATTCATAAGCTGGATGTTCCTCTCAAGAAGGGAATGAATAGAATAGTTCTGAAGCTGGCCAATACAAACGGTTCTTCGGACTTCAGCATAATGTTTACCCAGGCAGGTCCATGTACTGCGTTTTTAACCAATCTTGGCAGCGGCAGAATATAGTTTGACTTTTGATTATAAATAATGTATATTGGTAAAAATCAATATTTTAAAGGCTGTGAAGGAGAGGAGTAGTAAGTCTTTTAGGAGCTATAGAGAGGATGGCAAGGTGAAATCATCTGCTTCTAAAGGTTTATGAAGTTCGCTCTGGAGCTGAGCCCTGAACAGCGTTACGCCAAAGTAGGGGTTTCCGGTCAAGACCGTTACATCTTTTAATGAGTGCATAGATTACAACAACTCTGATATATTCTCATATATTGGAGTTGCTTGTGTTATGAACTTGGGTGGTACCGCGGTAAAATCGTCCCTTGCATTTTTGCAAGGGATTTATTTTTGGAGGGATTAATATATGCTTGAACAACTTGAAAAGATAAGACAAGAGTTTGCAGAGAAAATAAACGAAGCGGATAATGTTGCAGAAGTTGAAAAACTTCGTGTTGCCTACATGGGCAAGAAGGGTGCCTTGACTGCGGTTCTGCGCGGTATGGGAAGTCTGAGTCCTGAGGAAAGACCTAAAATTGGTCAGAAGGCGAATGAGATAAGAGATTATATGGAGTCCATTATCACGTCAAGGACCAGGGAACTCAAGGAAAAGGAACTGGAAGCAAAACTGGCCAGTGAAACAATTGACGTAACCATGCCTGGAACAAAGAGGAGAGTTGGAGGCTTGCACCCTCTCAACCAGGTAATTGACGAGATGAAGAATGTGTTTATCGGAATGGGTTACGAAATTGCAGACGGCCCCGAGGTTGAGTACGACTACTATAACTTTGAGGCTTTGAATATTCCGGAAGGTCATCCTGCAAGAGACACTCAGGACACCTTTTATATCACCGAGAAGATACTTCTAAGAACACAGACTTCCAGCGTTCAGATAAGGGTTATGGAGAACAAGAAACCTCCAATTAAAATTATCTGCCCTGGAAAGGTGTACAGATCCGACAATGTGGATGCAACCCATTCGCCAATCTTCCATCAGCTGGAAGGTTTGGTTGTTGACAAAGGCGTAACCATGGGAGACTTGAAAGGTACGCTGGAGATATATGCAAAGAGCATGTTTGGAAGCGATGTAAAAGTCAGATTCAGACCCCACCATTTCCCGTTTACCGAACCTTCGGCGGAAATGGACGTATCCTGCTGGACTTGCAAAGGGGAAGGCTGCAGCATGTGTAAAGGCGAAGGCTATATAGAAGTTCTGGGCTGCGGAATGGTGCATCCCGAAGTGTTGAGAAGATGTGGAATAGACCCCGATGTTTACAGTGGTTTTGCTTTTGGTATTGGAATTGAAAGAACCGCCATGGCCAGGTTCGGCGTAACGGATATGAGGGAATTTTTTGAAAACGACGTTCGTTTTCTGAAACAGTTCTAATAGAAAGGAAGATATTTATGAAAGCACCTTTGAAGTGGCTGGTTAGCTATACGGATATTGAGATAGAAAACAAGGAAGACATACTTAAGTTTGCATCGGACATGACCATGAGTGGTACCAAGGTGGAGGGTATCGAAAACAAGGCTGATGAGATTAGCAAGGTCGTTGTAGGGAAATGCATTGAGTTATACCCTCATGAGAACTCCGACCATTTGGTAATCTGCAAAATGCTTGTAGGAGAAGACAATTTTCTGCAGGTTGTAACAGGAGCACCCAATGCCAGAGTCGGTGGATTCATTCCTGTTGCCTTGGACGGAGCAACCTTGACGAATGGTCTTAAGATAAAGAAGGGTAAATTAAGAGGGGAAGTATCTGAAGGCATGATGTGCTCGTTTGAGGAGCTTGGTCTTGATTATGAAGATTATCCCGGAGGTACTGATGATGGCGTCATTATTCTTCAGGATCTGGAAGACTTTAAGGATATGACAGAAGAGGAGCTGGACCAGCTGGTTGGAAGAGACATTATGAAGGTTTTGGGTGCAGATGAAAGTGTTATTGAGTTTGAGGTAACCTCCAACAGGCCTGACTGTTTCAGCATTACAGGTCTGGCAAGAGAAGCTGCAGTTACCATGAATAAAAAATATATTGCACCTGAAATCGTGGTTAAGGAAGAAGGAGACGAAGAGGCGAAAAAACGTATTGCGGTTAGAATAGAAGATTCGGACCTTTGCTCGCGATACATTGCAAGAGTTGTTACTGATGTAAAGATTGGACCATCTCCCAAATGGATGAGGGACAGACTGCAGCATGCAGGCATAAGAGCTATTAACAATATAGTCGACATCACAAATTATGTCATGCTTGAGTTTGGACACCCCATGCATGCATTTGACAGAAGATTTGTAAGAGGTGATGAGATAATAGTGCGCCGTGCAAAAAACGGTGAGACTATGATGACTCTTGACGGTATTGAAAGGTTTTTTGATTCATCCACTCTGGTAATTGCAGACAAGGAAGGCCCTATTGCAGTTGCTGGTGTCATGGGCGGAGAGAACTCAGGTGTTATGGATGATACTAAGGAAGTTATTTTTGAGGCAGCGTTGTTCGAACCTGTTTCTATCAGAATGGCTGCTAAAAAACTTGGCATGAGAACGGAATCCTCTTCAAGGTTTGAAAAGGGACTAAACGCAATAACTTGTGCAATGGCCATGGAAAGAGCAGCGCAGCTTGTGGAACTTTTAGGTGCTGGCAAAGTTCTTAAAGGTACTGTAGACTGCTACCCCGTTCCATATGAGGAGAGAAAGGTTCCATTTAATGTAGAGAGAATAAATGGATTATTGGGTACGGAAATACCCAGGGAAAGAATGGCGGAGATTCTAACAAGTCTTGAGTTCAAAGTGTTTGACGACTATGTGGTACCGCCTCACTTCAGACCGGATATTGTTTGTGGAGCGGATCTTTCCGAAGAAATAGCCAGATTCTATGGATACAATAATATAGATACCAGGCTGCTTACTGGATGTGAAACAACTTTGGGAAGAAAGAACAGAAGACAGACGATTTCAGACATGATAAGAAATTCTGCAAAAGGTCTTGGTTATTACGAAGCTCTAACCTTCTCTTTTGAAAGTTCTTCTGTTTTTGACATGTTGAATTTGCCAAATGACAGTCCTTTGAGAAATGCTGTTGTCATTTCCAATCCTCTTGGAGAAGATTTCAGCGTTATGAGGACCTCGATGGCTCCGAGCATGTTAAAGATTTTGAGTTTGAATCATGCAAAGCGCAATGAATCCGTAAGCGTGTTTGAGATATCCTATGTTTATGAGAAGAAGGAAGATGTTAACGAGCTTCCAAATCACAAGGAACTTTTAAGTCTTGCAGCTTATGGTGACATGTCTTTCTTTGACATAAAGGGAGATTTGGAGGCTTTGCTGGATTCTTTGAAGATTAAGGATTATTCTTTTGCAGCATGTAAGGATCAGCCATACATGCATCCAGGCATGTGTGCAAAAGTATTTATTAACGGTAGGGAAGCAGGCTTGATAGGCAAGGTGCATCCAAAGGTATGTGAGAATTTTGAATGTCCCGAGAACACATATCTTGCATTTGTAGAACTGGAGCCTGTAATAGAGGCGGCGATTCTTATTCCAACTTACAAGGAACTTCCCAAGTTCCCTGCAGTAGCAAGGGACCTTGCGATTGTGGTTGACAAGGAAGTGCCTGCAAACGATGTTGAAAAAGTTATATTGCAAAGAGGAGGAAAGGTTCTTGAAGAGCTTGTTCTGTTTGACTATTATGACGGACCGCAGGTTCCAAAAGGAAAGAAGAGCCTTGCATATTCTCTATCATTTAGAGATAATGAAAGGACTCTGACTGACGAGGACGTCAACAAGGTTATGAACAAGATACTCAACGGACTTAACACCATATTGAGTGCTGAGATAAGGAATTAGTAAAATGAAATCGATATATGAGTTTTTGAAGCAGAACACGGATGAAAAAGGATATGTTAAGGATGGTTGTGTCTCCCTGCCTGATGCGGGAGACATGAGCCTTTCCGAAGATGAGATTTGGGTTCCGGGAGCATATGAAGGCATACTTCTTAGGAGTGATTTTGCAATAAAGCAATACAGTATTGTGAACTTTCATATTTCTCGGGTCATAAAGCGGCATATGAAGAATCCCACTGATAAAAACTTTGAGAAAATGTGCAGAACTTTGTTTAAGTATGCAGCCATTTCCATTGCCGACCCTGTTTTGTCTTTTCTATCAACGAGCGACAAGGAAAAGATGAGAAATACTGCCCTTGAGATTATATACAAGACCGATAGAAGGGAAGTGTTGAAGATGGGAATAGCACTCCTTGGGCAGTCTGGAAAAGAGGAAGATGCTGATATTTTAAAAGTTCTTGGAAGTCATGAGGAGTTTACCTTGTATGCTGTTGTAGCTGTAAAGAATGTTCTTAAAGACGCTAACGATTTTATTCTTGAGCTTCTGGAGCATTTGAACGGATGGGGTAAGATAAGTGCTGTGTATGAGCTTGACTATGACAAGGAAGAATCAAGGTTCTATGTTCTTACAAAAGGATGCAAGAACAGTATAGGTCTTTCATATCTGTCGAATGTGTGTGCTATAAAAGGGAAAATGGCAAACGCTCTTGAAAAAGCATTGGAGGACAATGAAAATGTAAATGAGCTGTACCTTGGTGCGTGTGATATTTTTACAGGACTTCTGGAAATGCATCCACAGAACGACACCATATCTGAATACCCTGATGCGGAAAGAGCAGCAAAAGCTTTTCACAGGATTATCACAGAAAAGAATCTTTCAACAAGGGATGAACGTGAAAAGGAAATCATTGCGAAATTAAGAGAATATAGGTACTTATCAAAATATTGATGTTTTCCGGAGCGTATTGGAATACGAATTTTACAAAGCACGCACCAGGTATGAAAGAGCTTGATGGGCAGTATTACTCCGCTTTCGTTGATCTGTTTGGAAATCCAATCATCTCAGCATATGATGTTATATCCATACATGGAACGATAAAAACACCGTTGAAGAATTGTTAAAGGGGCTGTTTTATCTAGCCCCTTTAATTTCCCTATTTATTTTCTTTTACATCTTCCGGTGTCACATGGATGTTTTCCTGTTTCAGAAGCTCTATAAATTCCGTACCGGTAATTGTTTCTTTTTCGAATAGAATCTTGCTTAGTTTGTCCAATACTTCCTTTTTGTCTTTAAGAAGGTCAATTGCCTTGTTAAGGCATGAGTTGACAATGCTTCTGGTTTCCTCATCCACTTTAGCTGCAGTTTCTTCAGAATAGCTGCCTGCAACATCGTCTGACAGGAATGGATTCGTTTTCTTTTCAAGCTTGACAAAACCAAACTCATCGCTCATTCCATACATTGTTACCATTGCTCTTGCAATGTGGGTAGCTCTTTCTATGTCGTTTGCAGCGCCTGTTGTTGCAGTTCCGAACTGTACTAGCTCAGAAGCCCTGCCGCCAGCCAGAACCGTGATTCTGTCGAGGATTTCCTCTTTTGTAATGAGGTACTTTTCCTGTTCTTCTATCTGCATTGTGTAACCTAGTGCACCTGAAGTTCTTGGAATAATTGTAATCTTGTGAACGGGTGCGGTATTTTTTAGAAGAGCTGACACAAGAGCGTGGCCAATCTCATGGTATGAAACTATCCATTTTTCCTTTTCGGAAAGGACAGTGCTCTTCTTTTCTTCGCCTGCCAGAATTACCTCAGCGGCTTCTTCAAGTTCTTTTTGGGTTACAATGTTTTTGTTGGCTCTAACAGCTCTCAATGCTGCTTCGTTAATTATGTTTTCGAGGTCCGCGCCTGATGCGCCTGGTGTCGACCTTGCCACAACGTCAAAGTCAACATTTTCATCCATTTTTACACCACGGGCGTGAACTTTAAGTATAGCTTTTCGGCCTTCCATATCAGGTAGATCTACGGTTATTCTTCTGTCAAATCTTCCAGGCCTCAACAAGGCCTTGTCCAGAACCTCGGGTCTGTTAGTAGCTGCAAGAATGACTACTCCTTTTGACGAGTCAAAGCCGTCCATTTCTGAAAGCAGCTGGTTCAAAGTCTGCTCCCTTTCGTCGTTGCTTCCTATTGCGTTGTCTCTGCTTTTACCTATCGCATCTATCTCATCTATGAAGATAATGCATGGAGCGTTTGCAACAGCCTGTTTAAAAAGATCCCTGACTCTTGCTGCCCCCACACCTACAAACATTTCGACAAATTCCGATCCGGAAAGGGAGAAAAAAGGCACTTTGGCTTCACCAGCAACTGCTTTTGCAAGCAAGGTTTTACCTGTACCAGGAGGTCCTACCAGAAGGGCTCCTTTTGGCAGCTTTGCCCCTATTTTACTGTATTTCTCAGGGTTGTTGAGGAAGTCAATTATCTCAACCAAGGATCTTTTAGCCTCATCCTGACCAGCTACGTCATCAAAGGTCTTGCCTGTTTCCCTCTCTGCATATATTTTGCCTGTGCTCTTACCGAAGTTCATTACTCCTCCGCCCATTCTCTTGCTGGCACTTCTGAATATGAAGTAGGAAGCACCAATCAGAACTAGAATAGGCAGGAAGTTGATGAACAGATACATAAGCATGGAGGTTTCTTCCTGAATGGGGAACTTAAAGTCAATGTCTGCTTCAAGAAGAAGATCAGTCAAGGCGTTGTGGTATATGTTTGGACTTCCTGTTTCGTAGTAAAGTTTTCTGACGCCTTTTTGCTCCTTGGGTTCTATACGTATTTTGCGTTCATCTATTTCAACTTTGGAAATTTTACCTTCCTCAATCATTTCTATAAATTCGTTGTATTCAATTTTAACAATTTCCGGCTCTCTAAGCTTTGGAATCAAAACTGCATTAATCAAGATTATTACAACTAATGCTATGATGTAGTATATCAAAATGGGCGTTCTTTTCTTTTTCTTCATCAGATGTTTGTCCTCCTTGTTCTTTCACCGTTATTTTAACACAAATTTATGTCACAGCAAAATAAAAGTGATAACAAATGTATAAATTTAGCCTAAAATATTTGATTTTATAGTTTGTCTGGTATAATAGAGGGGTAAGGAGGGATTAAATTGAAGTCATACAGAAAGGAATTATGGTTTAATGTCAAGAAGAGAAGGGAGTTCATAAACATTACAAGAGATGTTGAGGAGTGCCTAAGAGACAGCGGCATTAAGGAAGGGTTGTGTCTTGTTAATGCCATGCACATAACTGCCAGTGTGTTCATTAACGATGATGAAAGTGGTTTGCATCATGATTTGGAAGTGTGGCTTGAAAAGCTTGCACCTGAAAAACCTTACAGCCAGTACAGGCATAATGGATTTGAAGACAATGCGGACGCTCACCTTAAGCGAAGCGTTATGGGCAGGGAAGTTGTAGTGGCAGTTACAAATGGAGAACTTGACTTGGGTCCATGGGAGCAGATATTTTACGGAGAGTTTGACGGAAAACGAAACAAAAGGGTATTGGTTAAGATAATTGGTGAGTAATTTTTACATTTTAAATGAAGTATGGTATTATGTATCCATAAAAATGTATTTAAGGAGGTTTCTTAGATGAAGAAAGTATCAAAGGACAGCAAAACTTATGCTAATCTGATGGCTGCATTTGCTGGCGAATCCATGGCGAGGAATAAGTATACTTACTACGCAAGTGTTGCAAAAAAAGAGGGTTATGAACAGATTGCAGCAATTTTTGAGGAAACTGCAAATCAGGAAAAAGAACATGCCAAGCTTGAGTATAAGTATATTGATGGAATCAAGGATACTATCGAGAACCTGAAAGATGCAATTGCAGGTGAGAACTATGAATGGTCTGAGATGTATAAGGAATTTGCAGAGATAGCAGAAGAGGAAGGCTACACTGAAGTTGCATTTACTTTCAGAAAAATAGCTGAAGTTGAGTATGAGCATGAGAAGAGATATCAGAAACTTTTGGATAACATTCAAAATGGACAAGTATTCAAGAGGGACGAGGTTGTAAGGTGGCAGTGCAGGAACTGCGGTTATGTACACGAAGGAAAAGAAGCTCCAGAAGTTTGCCCATCCTGCAAGCATCCACGGGCTCACTTTGAAATTATGAAGAGCAACTATTAAAATATGCATCAGGATATTGATTTCATAGTTTGTGATATGACTGAAACGTATGCAAGGGATATCTCCAATTGGAGGTATCCCTCTCCATATGAAAACTACAGTTTTGCAGGCAATGAAGCGGAGTATCTTGACATAATGAACGGACTTCATTTTGCTGTTGTAAACAGGTTTAACAACGAGCTTTACGGGTTTGTTGCCTTGGGTCCTTCCGCCCAGATAAGAATAGGGAATAAAGGCAAAATATATGACGATGAGAGTTATACCGACATAGCATTTGGATTAAGGCCGGATTTGTGCGGCAAAGGGATAGGCAAGTATCTGGTTCTTGCTGCAATTGAATTTGCAAAAAAGCATTTTCCTGATGATGGTATAAGACTTACCGCAGAAGCGGACAATTTAAGGGCGGTAAAACTCTATACCAAAATGGGATTCAAAAAAATTAAGACCTTGAAGAAAGGTCTTTTCGGAAAGAAATTAGTTATTATGGCATTGGAGTAGGAAACTTTTTGCGTTGGTACATAGAATCATTTCTTTTTCCTTGTCCGTAAGGGGAAGTTTCATGAATCTTTCAAATTCACCTACATGATCCCACATTGGATAATCCGTGCCAAAAAACACTTTCGCTATTCCATGTTTTCTAATTAAATAGACCGCCTCTTCCGGTGATAAAAAAGGAAGCGAACTGGATGTATCCATATATATTCTGGGATGGGATAAATATGGTGTTTTGAGTCTTGTCCACATTGTATAACCGCCCAAATGAGCGGCAATTACAACCAGTTTCGGGAATTTCTCCAGTATGCTAAGAAGCCTCCAGGGTTGGGAATATGTGTATCTGTTGTCTCCCATATGTATAAGGAAGGGGAGTTTCCCTTGGCACAGGTCAAACATATTGTATGTTATCGGGTCATCCAGATTAAACTCCTGAAAATCTGGATGGAGTTTAATGCCTGAAAGTTTCAAATCAAATATTTCTTCAATGTCTTTCTCTATATTTTCGCTTTTTGGATGAAGGGAGCCAAAACCTATAAATTCACTGTTTGTCTTGACTGCCTGAGATATAAAATGATTTATGGATGATACCTGGCTGGGTTTTGTTGCTGTAGAACTCACAAGATACTTTGTGACACCTATTTTGCCTCCGTCTTCCACAAGGTCTTTTGAAGTGCCTTTTCTCTGCATTTTAATACCATAAAAACTTCCCACAGCTTCCACGGCCTTGTCCGATATCTTTTCAGGGAAAATGTGGGTGTGCATATTGTATATTTCCTGCAACTGTCAGCTTCCTTTCTTTATCTTACTCAACCCTCATATTATACCATAAAAAAAGAACTGAAGCACAAAAAGCCTCAGTCCTTTCAGGAATAGTGTGAAGAATTACTGTTTCTTTTTGGATATTATAATCAGTACTGCAGCAACTGCAACCAACACAACTGCACCGCCTACAAATAAAAATAGGAGCATGTTTCCACCTTTGTCCTTGTCGGTTTCATCGTTGTCTGCAGGGGTTGTGGTTTGTGGAGCAGGTGTGTCTGTTTCCTTAGGTTCGGGTGTATCTGTTGGTTCCGGTGTATCGGGTACCTCATAGGAGATGTAAATGTTGTCAAATTGGAATTCAATGTTTCTGACGCCGATGGCTACCTGGCTG
Source organism: Clostridiaceae bacterium (assembly GCA_012838385.1). Lineage (GTDB taxonomy): Bacteria > Bacillota > Clostridia > UBA1212 > DUPL01 > DUPL01. Next base: position 1,144 of record DUPL01000019.1, on the reverse strand, counting down.
CCTTCTGCATTGATTCTGGCATTGTCCAAGCTTAGCAGTTCATTGCCTTCTGCATCCTTGACAACTGCATTTTTGAAGTATTCGTTGTCGTCCTCTTCATCTTCTTCATACACACCCGGTTCAGAGAATTCCACAGTAGCCATAAGGATGTCATTAAAGAATATTTCTACTTTTTTCTCGCCATCGTCCTTGAAGGAAATTGTATTAAATGCGTTGTTGTCTACATCTTCAGGCAAGGGGATTGAAACTCTTTCGCTTGAGATGTTAAGGCCGTCTGGCTTCCAGTTTTTAAGGCGAATCAAAAGTTCCGTTTTCTTTGGTGTTACCACGATACCTGAACCACCAATGCCGGATACTCCGTCCTGACCGCCGTTTTCTTTATACCAATCCCATTCAAAGTAGCCAAATTGCTGATCCACGCCTTGGTTCTGCGGATTGACTTTGCTGAAGGATGACGGATACACTCCTCGAACGAAAAACCCTACGTTTTCGTTTTCCGATACAATTCTGTAATCAACGGAAAAGGTGTAAGGTACATCGATGTAATCCCAAGAGGTGATATCCAAATAGCCTGCTGTTTTTATGTACTTGTTATCACCATCGGATTCCACGGTTGCATCTGATGTGGGTGTAACTGGGTTGAATTCAAACACATCAAGCAAATCCAGTACCTCTCTAAGAGATGCTCCGTCTTCCTCATCGTCAAGCGTTATCTTAAGCTCATACAATGCGGCAAAAGACTGGAATGTCATGGAAACGCACAGGATTACCGCAATTAAAACTGTTATTATCCCTTTTTTGAGCATATAATTTACCTCCCAGCTCTTCATATTTTTGTTTCAGTATAGCACAGTGTTTGTAACATTTCAATAAAATATATTAAAATAACGGAAAATGTACAAGTGTTGTTCATATTGTTTATTTTTAGCCTTTTGATTTGTATATGTTTGTTATTTTTCCACAAAAGTTGTACAATAAAAGCAAAGGACAGTAAGAGGTGAAAAGAATTGATAATAACCAGGCTTGAATATGTGGACAAGACAAACAAGAATACATTTTTACTTAAGTTCAACGATATTCTTACACTTCTTGTGGGTGTATCCGGAGTAGGCAAGACCAGGGTGTTGAACTGCATCAATACCAT
>DUPL01000018.1 GCA_012838385.1 Clostridiaceae bacterium | reverse complement strand
TGCACATGTAAATGTACGAAACCATTTTTCATCTATTTATCACCCTCTGATTTATTCATATAATTTCTTTATGGTAGCCATAACGCTTTCTTTGATTTTTGCGGCTTTTTCTTTAGCCTCATCCATGTCTTCGCCTTTGGCTCCGAAGTAGACCTTTATCTTTGGTTCGGTGCCTGATGGCCTTACTACAGCCCAATTGTCACCAAAACTATAGTATAGAACATCTTCCTTGTCAAACTCAATATCCACCACAACAGGTTCTTCACCAAAAACATATTTCTTCGAGGCCAGGTAGTCAATCATGTTGGTAACAGGCATTTCGGAAATCTGATTCTTCATTTCTCTCAATCGAGCCATGATCTCCTTGGACTTCTCAAGTCCAGTTTCTCCCTGGAATACCAAAGATACCTGTGTCTCATAATGATAGCCATACTTTGCATAAATCTCATCCAATGCCTGCAAAAGATTCATGCCTTTTGCATTGTAATATGCCGCAACTTCCGCAAGAAGCACACATGTAGCTATTCCATCCTTGTCTCTTGCATAGCTGCCAGGCAGATAACCGTAGCTTTCCTCAAAACCAAACAGGAAGCTCTTGCCTCCTTCGTCTTCATGTTTGTTAATTGCTCCACCTATATACTTGAATCCTGTAAATACATCGATGTACTCAATATCATGATGTTTGCAAATGGCTTCTGTCAAACGGGTTGACACAACAGTAGAAACTACAAACGGATTCTCTGGCATTGTGTTCTTATTCTTTCTGGTTGTGATAATATAATCAAGAAGCAAGATGCCTATTTGGTTTCCGTTAAGTAGGATGTATTCGCCATTCTCATTCTTCACGGCTGCTCCTGCCCTGTCTGCATCTGGATCCGTGGCAAGAATCAGGTCTGCCCCCTTTTCATCAGCCAATTTAATAGCCAGCTCGTATACTGAACCATCTTCAGGATTGGGCACCGTTACTGTTGGGAAGTTTCCATCAGGAGTCATCTGAGCCTTTACGGTATAAAGTTCTTTGAAACCAAGCCTCTTTAACAGCTTTGGAACATAATTTATACCTGCTCCATGTAATGGAGTGTAGACCAACTTCAACTTTGGAGCATTGATGCTGAGAGCATTCCTGTCAATGACAAGCCTTCTTACTGTTTTTAGATAAGAGTTTTTGATATTCACTCCAATTTTGGTAATTTTGCCTCTATTGGAAAAGTACTCGAAATCAAATCCTGGAATCTTGCTGTAATCAGTAAGAGTGTCCAAAATTTCTTTTATCTTCTCAATATCATCCGGAGCCAGTTGTGAGCCCACCGCACCAAACACCTTGTATCCGTTGTATTCCTTGGGATTATGACTTGCCGTTATTAAAACGCCCATTGTACATTTCAGCAATCTGATTGAGTACGACATGGCAGGTACTGGACATAATTCGCTGTGCATGTAGACTTTTATGCCATTGCCTGCAAATACCGCCGCAGCTTCTTTAGCAAATTCCAGTGAGTGGTTTCTTGAATCATAACCAATCATAACGGTCGGTTTTTCGATACCAAGGCTCATTACATACTGAGCTATGGAATTGCTGAGTTTTCGAACCACATAGACATTCATTCGGTTAGTGCCTGCGCCAACCAAGCCTCGAACCCCTGCGGTTCCAAACTCCAGTTCTTTATAGAACCGGTCTCTGATCTCATCTGGATTGTCTTTAATAGCTAAAAGCTCGGCTTTAGTTTCCAAATCAAACGAAATACCTGTACTCCATTGCTTATACAAATCCATTACATTCATAAGTTAACCCCCTTGTATTATTTTGTATAATATTCAACCCCGGACCTGAATATCATCTGGTCTTTAGGTCCTGGAACATTGACACAAACATTTTTGCCTATTCTTTCAGAATGGGCCATCTTTCCAAGGATTCTTCCATCAGGACTTGTAATACCTTCTATTGCGTACATGCTTCCAATCTTGTTCCATTCAGGATCCATAGTAACATTTCCAAGTTCGTCAACATATTGGGTTGCTATCTGGTTGTTCTCAATCAAAACCCTGATGGCCTCTTCATCCGCATGAAAACGCCCTTCTTTACAGCTAACAGGTAGGTAAAAAACATCTCCTGCTTTTGTATTCCAAAGCCAAGGCGACTTTGTGGATACAACCTTTGTTCCTGAAATCACGGATACATGTCTGCCTACCGTATTAAGCGTCAATATTGGATCTTTTTCATCAGGCTCCTTTATTGTACCATAAGGGAGCAGTCCAAGTCTAACAAGAGCCTGGAATCCGTTGCCTATTCCAAGAATCAGACCGTCACGATTTTCCAATAACTCATCCACGCTCTCTCTAATGTATGGATTTCTGAATACTGCCGCTATAAATTTGCCGGCTCCCTCAGGTTCGTCTCCAGCACTACTTCCTCCAGGCAGTGCAACAATCTGCGAATTTTCAATCATACTCTTTATAACTTTGATTGATTCTTCGATTTCTTTGCCTGACCTGTTTCTAACAACAAATGTCTCTACAACAGCGCCAGCTTCTTCAAAAGCCTTGATTGTCTCATATTCACCATTTGTTCCAGGGAACAAAGGTATGAACACTTTTGGTTTGGCAACCTTTATACTTGAATATGTTCTATCCTTTTCATCGTATTCGGGAATATTTACATCATTATTCACAAACGACGCCTTCTCAGGGAAAATATCGTCAAGCGGTTTTCTCCAGTTTTCCAAAAGCTCGTCTAGTGAAACAATTTCATCTCCCAGTCTAACTACCTTGTATTCAATAGTAGTTCCCAAATCAATATAGTCAAGGCCTTCAAGGTCCTTATCGCTTGCACTGTCATCCAACTCAATTATAATCGAACCGTACATTTTATCAAAGAGATTGTCAAAGTTTTTCAAATCAAAGCCAATCATGTTGCCAAAGCACATAAGGGATATTGTTTCTGCAATCCCGCCAAATCTGACTGCCATGGCTGCTTTTATCCTGCCTTGATCTGCTAGCGTGTGTATTTTCATATAGTTCTTTTTCAAGCTTTCAAAATCAGGCATGAATTCTTCGTTAACAGGGAGTTTGTAAAGAATTACTCTAGAGTTTGCCTTTTTGAATTCCTGCGTTACTACTTTACCAACATCCTCCAGTACCGACACCGCAAATGATACAAGTGTTGGAGGTACGTCAATTTCCATGAAGGTTCCACTCATGGAATCCTTTCCGCCAATTGAAGGGATTTTCAACTCTTTTTGTACATGGAAAGCTCCCAGCAGAGCGGCAAGAGGTTTTCCCCATTTTGTTGGAACATCATAGAGTCTTTCAAAGTATTCCTGGAATGTAAGTCTTGCTTTTGAGAAATCTCCACCAAGACTGGTCACCTTGGCAAGTGAATCTATGACAGCAAACATGCTTCCATGGAATGGACTCTTTTCTGATAAATAAGGGTCGTATCCAAAAGTCATTATGGAACCGGTTTTGGTTTCTCCATTAAGAACAGGAATTTTTGATACCATTCCGTCTGCCGGTGTGAGCTGATATTTTCCCCCAAGAGGCATAATCACAGCATTTCCTCCAACAGTGCTGTCAAACATCTCCACAAGTCCCTTTTGACTGCAGCTATTCAAATCCATTAGATTTTTTACCCATTCATCCTTTATACTTTCAGCGTTCCTTTTTTCTATATACAAATCAAAAGGTTCAACATTTGCGCAAGCCTTTTGAGTAACTCCGTTTGTATCAAGGAAGTCTCTTCTGATATCAACTATCAAATCGCCCCGCCAGTACATTTTCAATCTTCCGGTATCCGTAATCTCTGCGACAACAACAGCTTCCAGATTCTCCTCATTAGCGTACTGAATAAATTTCTCCGCATCATTTTCACTTACCACAACAGCCATTCTCTCTTGAGATTCGCTGATGGCAATCTCTGTTCCATCAAGACCATCATATTTCAAAGGAACCAAATCAAGATTTATTGAAATAGAGGGAGCAAGCTCACCTATTGCAACAGAAACTCCACCTGCTCCAAAGTCATTACATTTCTTAATTAAGGTACTTACCTCTTTCTTTCTAAACAATCTCATTATGTTTCTCTCAAGAGGAGGATTTCCTTTCTGCACTTCTGAGCCAAGCGTTTGAATTGCATCGACAGTCTGTTCTTTAGATGAACCGGTTGCTCCACCAATACCATCTCTTCCAGTCCTTCCTCCCAAGAGAATGATTAAATCTCCCTTCTCTGGCTTGGACCTGACAACATTCTCTTGCGGAGCCGCAGCAATTACTGCTCCAAGTTCCATTCTTTTGGCAATGTAACCTGGGTGATATATTTCCTTGAGGAAGCCGGCTGGTACTCCAATTTGATTGCCATAGGAACTGTACCCTTGTGCGGCAGTGGTGGTTATAACTCTTTGTGGCAGTTTGCCTTCCCTTGTCTCTTCAACAGGCACTGTCGGATCCGAACAGCCTGTTATCCTCATGGCCTGATATACATAAGATCTGCCTGACAAAGGATCCCTTATGGCACCACCGAGACAGGTGGAAGCTCCACCAAAAGGTTCAACTTCAGTGGGATGGTTGTGGGTTTCATTCTTAAACATAAGGAGGTAATCTTCCTCTTTGCCGTCCACATCCACCTTTATTTTTATGCTGCATGCATTGACTTCATCGGATTCGTCCAGATCATCAAGATAACCATGCTTTTTTAGATATTTCATACCAATGGTGGCCAAATCCATCAGGTTAATGTCTTTTTTGTCTTCCCTGTCACCATATACATCTTTTCTTGCCATAAGGTAATCTTCAAAAGTCTTCTTGATTACGCTGTTTTCAGGCAAGTCCACCTCAACTAGTTTTGTATGGAATGTAGTATGCCTGCAGTGGTCAGACCAATATGTGTCAAGTACCCTGATTTCAGTTATTGTAGGATCTCTTCGCTCCGTTTCTCTGAAATAGTTGCGTACAAAAATCAGGTCTTCCAGAGACATGGCCAGTCCAAGTTCGTTGCAAAGCTTTTCAACCTCGTCATCGGACATGGTTATGAATCCTTCAAGGTTCTTAATGCTTGCAGCAGATTTTGTTTTAGTATCAAGCGAAACTGGTTTTGGTAATAAATCCTCTCTGGAATCCAGAGGGTTAATAATATATTTTTTAATTTTATCTATGTCGGTTTTTTCAAGATTTCCGGTTAGAACGTATACTATTGCAGTTTTAACGATAGGGTTGTCACGTGGTGCAAGAATTCTCAAACTTTGTTCGCAGGAAT
>DUPL01000017.1 GCA_012838385.1 Clostridiaceae bacterium | reverse complement strand
GAGCGGGTTCCCTATTCGGAACACCCTACAAGGCAGTTCCTGTCAACGACGAGTTTCAATTGGAAGCGTTGATTGCATACATACACAACAACCCTGCACCCATGGGTGTTGATGTAAAAGAATACAAATACAGCAGTTATCACAGATATCTTAACGTGGCAAGTGGGAGGAAAACTGCAGAAGAAGAGAATGAAAAAGGGCTTGTTCTTAAGTTTTCTTTAATTAAAAATTATACTGAAGATGAACTAATAGAGCTAACAAAGAAAAGCAGCAAGTACAAATTTTGCGAAGGCAAGGAGAGTTACATCGGGAAGAACTACATTACCGATGAACTTCTAACAGACGAGATTGAGTATTATTATGAAATGAGTATAAGTGAAATAAACAAGTTAAAAGGCGAAGAAAAATCGGAAATTCTCTATGCAATAAGTAAGATGCCAGGCGTGTCAAAAAAGCAAATAGCAAGAGTGTTTTCTATTGATTATCATTATCTGTGCAGGATCTTAAGAGTTTATGCACAAAAGGTTTCCAAGCGTGCTACCCCGATACCAGCTGGTCTAAAAGAAGCTTTTGTAAAGGATACAACCAAAAAGGACAACCACACTAGTGTGACAATTATCCATGGCATGCTGGGTCACAAGAGCGGATCAAAGAGGTCACCATAAATTAAGCATATTAGAATCAGGCGGAGGTGATAGTTAATTATAGTCTTGAAATAATTATGAAAATAATATAGATTAATGGCATTAATGCTTATAGCAGGAAGGATATTATATGTGCAACATGTGATTAAAGATGGTGTTTGGGTAACAATGATTACCCCCTTCGACAAACAGGGAAGAATAGATTATGCCGCAGTCAAGAATTTGATAGAATGGTATATATCGAAAGGTGTTGCAGGCTTGTTCGCCATATGCCAGTCAAGCGAAATGTTCTTCTTAAGTTTTAAAGAGCGTATTGAACTTGCTTCATTTGTAATACAACATGTGAATGGAAGAATAGGAGTTGTAATATCTGGACATGTGGAAGAATCGTTTCAAAAACAACTGGAAGAGCTTAAAGTTTTGGCTGATCTTAAGCCTGACGCTTTGGTATTGGTGAGCAACCGTTTGAAGGATGATAATGATTGTATTATAGAAAATTTAAAAAGAATAGAGGAGTCGCTGCCTGATAACATCTCTCTAGGGATGTATGAGTGTCCGTATCCGGACAAAAGGCTTATTAAGTATGAAGAATTAAAATACATGATCAATTCTAGGAGGTATCTATTCTTAAAGGACACATGTTGTGATATAAGCATTATAAAAAGCAGGTTGGAAATAATAAAGGGAAGCACTTTCAAGCTGTTCAACGCAAACACTGCGACATTGCATGATTCTATCATTATGGGCTGTAATGGGTATTGCGGCATAATGTCTAATTTTCATCCTGAATTGTATGCCTGGTTGTATAATAATCCAAGGGATGAAAAAGCAAGCAGCTTATCCAGCATTATAAGTGTCATGTCACTTATAGAAGAGCATGGATATCCGCATTGTGCAAAAAGATACTTGAGAAATTATGAGAATATTAATATGACCGACATATGCAGAACTACCTTAAAGAATATCACACCCTCACTTGACCAGGAACTTGATGCGATACACGAATTGACAAATTTAATGCATAATCATATAAATATATAAAACCAGGTGATACAATGCGAGGCTACAACAATTGGAGTTTCAAGCCCTACATACCGTATGACAAAAAGTCTACAGGACCATATATTTGCCGGCTTGAACCAGGAGAAGACTACATATGTGGTGAATGGTTTGATCTGAGAGACCATGGTGAACACATACTGCATTATTTTGAGTCAGGAAAAGACGAAGTAAAATCCTTTCATCTTAGTAATAATTGTTTTACTATTAAAAACCTTAAGCCGGACACTGAATATGGAATATTCATACAGGGAAAGGATAGAAGCAATATTAGATTGGCAAGGACAGGATATGTACCAGGCAAGGTTGTCAGTTATCTGCATTACATGGACACCCAATATGATTTTTCAGGTCACAGTCTTTGCAGCCCATCAATATTGAGACTACCAAATGGCTCTCTGCTTGCTTCCAACGATTATTACAAAGCAAAGAGCCCGCAGAATCTGACATCCATTTTTCGCTCCGATAATAACGGCAAAAGCTGGTATTATGTCACTGATTTGTATCCATGCTTCTGGGGCAAGCTGTTCTATCACAAAGACAGCGTATATATGTTGGCAACTGCAAATGAATACGGCGACTTGTTAATTGGAAAGTCCGATGACGAGGGAAGAACCTGGACTACCCCGACAGTTATATTAAGAGGCTCAAACAGTTGCTTTGAGAGTGGCTTTCACAAAGCACCAAATAATATAGTAAGGGCATATGGAAGGCTATGGACTAGCATTGATTACGGGTCGTGGGTAAGAAAAAGCTTTAGCAATTCCATTTTCTCAATCGATGAGAATGCAGATTTATTGCAAGCTGAAAACTGGTGCTGTACCGGCTTTTTAAAGCATGACCCCCATTGGGAAAATGCCGAAGATATTCCCGGAGCTATTGAAGGCAATATAGTTGTAGCTCCAGACGGCTCTATTGTAAACATGTTAAGGTACTGCAAGAACAAAGCGTTAATGCTAATAATTGATTCTGATAAACCTGAGGAGTTGCCAAGATTCCACAGAATTATTGACTTTCCCCTGGGGCATTCCAAATTTGAAATAATTCAGAAAGGAAGCAAATACTACGCTGTAGGTAACAGGCTGCCTCTAAGAACAATATTGTCCTTGTATGTATCAGAAGACCTTTATAATTGGGATTATGTTATGGATCTGATAAACTATGAAGAATTGCCACCCTCAAAGGTTGGTTTCCAATATCCTTCTGCATTTATTGAAAACGATATTTTATATGTTCTTTTAAGAACAGGTTTTAATCATGCTTACAACTATCACGACGCCAATTACATAACATTTCACAAATACAATGTATAGCGCTCTAAAGGTAAAGGAAAACCGGCATGGCAGGCAAATTACGCCAAACCATGCCGGTTTTTCCAGGATTGATAAATGAAGTGCTAGTTGGAAGGTAGACCAATGCTTGTATACAATTCTCTTTCAAGTTCTACTCCGGAGTAATAGTGCTTTAATATTTCATCGTATGTTTTTCCTTCGTCAGCCATTGTAATTGCTCCTAGCTGACTCATCCCTACTCCATGTCCTGTTCCTATAGTTATTACCAATATTGTATCCTTGTTAAATTCTCTGAAAATCATGTTTGTAGATCTCAAGCCCAGTATTGAACGAGCTGCAATACCGGACATTTCAACACCACCTATGGTAATTTTTTTCACGCGACCAGTAGGGCTTCTTTCAATACTGGTTATTGACTCCAAGACATTGTACGGTTCTGCTTTAAAGTTGTCTCCGTATGCTTTCCTGAATCTTGCTGCAAAATCACTTTTGCTGAAATATGCGAAGTTGCAGTAATAATCATTTGCCAGTTCGCCATAACTCGGTACACTCTTTAAATACGCCAGTTTTTCATACCATACATCCTCCATGCTTTCAGTATAACCACCGCTGCTGGAAAAATACATGGCTTTTATTACTTCGCCTTCGTAGGTCATAACAATGCCCTTTGTCGACTCAACGGCCTTCTTCAGTTTGCTATACAATTCCTGACCTGTTTCCTTGCCATAGGCGGGTATTATCCCCTCGGGGTCTTTCCAAGCCTGACAGTGGGTATAGTCGGTACAAATTACTGCTCCATCTTTGTGGATATTGACACCTTCGCCGTCGTTGTAGAATTTGTACAGAGTATAGCTCCTTGCTGCGACAGCCTGGGCTTTTAGCGCTTCAATGTTGTTTCTTAGGTTCATCTCTGCATATACGACGCCCATAATGTAGTCTTCAAGAAACATCTCCTTGACTCTTTTTTCATTGGAGTCATACACTCTTATCAGCAAATCGTCCAGTTCATCTGTACATATACTTCCAACTGCTGTTTGTATAACATTCTCCTCTGTATTTGGCACGTTGTCCAATTGAGACCTAATAAGGCCTATTATGCTATAAAAGTTCCTGCTTGATAAAGGCATTTTGGCATTTCCTGATACGACGCTAAGTACTACAAGTGCCGACATAACTATGGATAAAACAGCAGAGGATATAATACTCCTATTAAATTTGAACACGAGAACACCTCCATATTCATCTTTATAGGTATATTATTCCTCTGTTTTTGCCACTTTATTCAATTTAAAACTACTAATTACCAAAACTATGTTTAGTTATAGAATCTAAGACTTATATCCAACGCCTTTACTGAATGTGTAATCCTACCAATAGAGATTATGTCAACTCCTGTTTTTGCAACATCTACAATTCTCTGCTCATTGATATCGCCAGAAGCTTCAACCAGAGCTTTTTTGTTTATGAGTTTTACAGCCTCTGTCATCATTTCATTCGTCATATTGTCAAGCATAATGATATCTGCACCTGCATTCAATGCTTCTCGGACCATTTCGATATTCTCGGTCTCAACTTCTATCTTGATAGTGTGCGGAATTCTGCCTCTTACCATCTCGACAGCATTTTTAATGCCACCTGCTGCAGTGATATGGTTGTCTTTAATAAGTACTCCGTCAGAAAGAGAGAATCTGTGATTCTGTCCTCCTCCCACTCTTACGGCATATTTCTCTAAATATCTAAGACCAGGCGTTGTCTTTCTTGTATCCACAACATTCACAGGATAATCCTTTACTAACTCCACCAGTTTGCTTGTGGCACTAGCCACCCCGGAAAGCCTCTGCAAAAGGTTTAAAGCAGTTCTCTCGCCCTTTAATATTTCTCTCGTCGGACCCTCAATATGTGCAATTATGTCGCCTTTCTTTACTTTTGCTCCGTCCTGTAAACAAACCTCTATTTTTATATCTCTGCTCAGAAGCTCAAAGGTTCTGAGTGCAACGGGAACACCTGCCAGTACGCCGTCTTCCTTTGCAATCAGTCTAGCTTTTGAAATACTGCTTCCTGCAATTATGTTGTCTGTTGTTATATCTCCAAAGGGCATATCCTCTTCAAGAGCCGTCAAGATTACCTTATCTACCTGTTTCATGTCCAAATATACTTCATTCATAGCTACTATTACTCCTCTCGTACAATATTATCCTTTGAAAATACAATATGCACCTTCCACTCGTCTTTTGTTTCCTTAAAGTCTGATCTGTAATGGGCTCCACGGCTTTCTTCCCTCATGATAGCCGCTTTTATAACCAACTCAGCCAACAAGACCATATTCTGAAGTACATAATCGTCAAAGGTTGTGTTATTCATATCTGCAATTTCTTTCTTAATTTCAACTACCCTCTGCAGTGCTTCGTTTAAAGTATCATAGGTCCTTTCTATACCAACCAGCTCCGTCATTGTCTGCTTTATTGAAAGAATTGCTTCTTTCGAATTATAGCCTTTATTCATCCTTTCGGTCTTTACAAAGAACCTTGCATGATGTTTTTGATTGTTTTTCTCATTCATAAGCATTTCAGATACTTTTAAAGCTATTCTGCGTCCAAAAACTATACCTTCAAGAAGGGAATTAGACGCAAGCCTGTTTGCTCCGTGAATTCCTGTACATGCAGCTTCCCCACACGCATAATAGTTTATTATGTTTGTTTCTCCGTCCAGATTTGTCTTAATACCACCCATGCAATAATGTTCTGCTGGAGCAACCGGTATATGGTCTTTTGACATATCCATACCGTATTTTTGTAATGTGGAATAGATGTTGGGAAATCTTTTTTCGAGATAATCCTTGCCCTCATGGGTTATATCCAAATACACATTTTCAGTACCTGTTTTCTTCATCTCCATAAATATGCAGCGCGATACCACATCTCTTGGAGCAAGTTCTGCAAGTTCATGATAGTTAGGCATGAATCTTTCGCCTTTTGCATTGCGCAAAATAGCGCCTTCTCCTCTAACCGCCTCAGATATGAGAAAACTTTTGTTTTCAGGATGATACAAAACCGTTGGATGAAACTGAACAAACTCTAGATCTTCCAGTTCACCGCCGGCTCTGAATGTAAAAGCAGCCCCATCTCCTGTGGCCACAACTGGATTCGTGGTATAGTAGTAAAGTTGTCCATAGCCGCCTGTAGCACATATCACCGCATCGGCATAGAACACTATGGGCTTTTCTGTTTCCTCTTCCATGGCAATAAGGCCATGGCAGGCACCATCCTTTACAAGGAGGTCCAGAGCCCAGGTTTTTTCATAGATTGTGACATTGCTTCTCTTGGTCACATTGTATATCAGCTTGTCACATACTTCTTTACCGGTTGCATCTCCGGCATGTATTATTCTGTTCTTGCTGTGTGCACCCTCCCTGGTAAGTGCCAGTTTTCTTTTATCCTCAGGGCTTCTATCAAACTCCACTCCGTACTTGCACAATAGGTTAATATTTTCAGCTGCCTCATCAACGAGAACTCTTACACTTTCCTCATCGCACAAGCCTGCGCCTGCATAAAGGGTGTCCTGCATGTGTATGTCGGGAGAGTCGCTTTTATCAAGAGAAACTGCAATACCGCCCTGTGCAAGAACCGAGCTTGATATGTCTACTCCCTCTTTAGTAAGTATTGCTATATTGTATTTCTCCGGAATCTCCAAAGCTGTATATACTCCTGCAATTCCTCCACCAACAATTACAACGTCGTAGTACTTCTTATCAAGCTCTTCTGTATCAAAATCAATTAAATATCGATTCATTATTCTTGTAGCCTTCTTTCAAGTCCTTTAGTTATTTTGACAGTTCAAGCATTCTGTCAAGGGCCTTTCTGGCCTTGGCAGCTACATCCTCTGGTACGTTCATTTCATAATATCCAGTCTGCAGGCATCTCAAGACACTCTCAAGCGTTGTCTTCTTCATGTTCGGACAAACCAGACCAGGTGCCATCAAATAGAAGGTTTTATCCGGATTATCCCTCATGAGTGGATGAAGAACCCCCATCTCGGTACCAATAATAAACTTCTTGTGATCGCTCTTTGTTGCGTACTCTATTATCTCCTTGGTGCTGCCAACAAAATCAGCATATTGCAGCACTTCTGGAGTACATTCTGGATGTATTAGAAGCAATGCATCAGGATGCACTTCCTTGACTTTTGCAACCTCATCAGGTTTTATTCTGTGATGGGTTGGACAGAAACCATCCCACAGAATAACCTCAACTTCAGGAATCTGCTTTGCAACGTATGCGCCAAGGTTTTTATCAGGAGCAAATATAATCTTTTTAGCATTTAAAGCCCTTACAACCTTGACTGCGTTGGATGAGGTTACAATGACATCGGATTCAGCCTTAACTTCTGCGGATGAATTAATATACGTCACAACCATTGCATCGGGATGTTTTGCTTTAAGTTTTCTAAGCCCTTCGGCATTCACCATTTGAGCCATGGGGCATCCTGCTTGTCTTTCAGGCAGTAATACAGTTTTATCGGGCGCAAGAATTTTTGCACTCTCTGCCATAAAATCCACGCCACAGAAAACAATCATGCTTTTTTCCTGTGCTGCACAGAATTTGGCCAATGCAAAAGAGTCGCCAACCAGATCGGCTATGTCCTGAACTTCCCCAATCTGATATGTATGGGCAACTATTACTGCATCCTTTTCAATTCTCATCCTGTTTATTTCATCTATCATAGTTTGTTTGTTTAAATCTGCGTTCATTACTCTGACCCCTTTTAAATTGAGTTCATCATATTCTAATATTTAATAATGTAAAAGTCAATTAACAGAGTAAGAACACAAGTAAAACAGTGAATTAAGGCCACAATAAAATCCATAATTTAACGGATATAAAAGCGGCCAATAGCCGCAAAATAATCAAATCCAGATATAACACAGTTTCTCAGGACCCTCTAGAATGTCCTTTCCAATATATACTGTGCCATCATCCTTTACCTTGTAGCTCCACTTTATCAGTGAAATTTCTCCTTCAACAATTTCTATTCCTGTAATACATCTTGAATGCACGCAGCTTCCATCGTTGAAATACGGCAAGTCAAAACTATCCGGGAACACAGGTCTGTGGGTGTGGCCTGCTATCATAATCCTGTTTCTTTTTTTAACCCAGTCAATCAGTTTCATTTCAACTTTATGTCTTTTGTTGCTGTTTCTTGATGTTCTTGTAGGATCTTGGATTCCTATAAGTTCAAGGGGCCTCCATATATGTCTAACCAAGAATCTTCCTATGCGCCAAAATTTGTAGTTGAGCAAATCCGCCTGATGACCGTGTATGAGCAATATTCTTTTCCCTGTCATGGCATGCCTGAGGACAATTCCCTCATGCATGCTCAAATTGGGGAAAAGAGGCGCTTCTTGTTGAGCGCACTCGTCGAAGAAAACACTCATTTCTTTTTTTGCGTTTCTTCTTCTTTTTACAATGTCATGGTTGCCGTATATAAAGTACAGCCTGTTCTGTTTGTAAAACTCTGAAAACAGCCAAAATATATTGCTGTATGTCGCTATAATTTCACAAATGTCCTTGTTCTCCCAAAGTTCATCGCCATCTCCCAGCTCTATGTATGTGTAGCCTTCATCAAAATATTTGGTCAGAGCATGGAAGAAAAGGTTTTGGTTTTTGGCGAAGTTATCCGCACCGTTACCATTGCCTCTGTGGCAATCACTCATGAATATGAACTTTGAGTTGTCATCAAACTCTATTTCCTTTGCTGTTTCAAATACTTTGTCAATTCTCTTTATGTAACCCATAGGCGCCTCCTAGTCTTCCAAACCAGTAAAGAGCGTCTTGGATTTACCCAGCTTAAGTGCTTGCTTGTAAAGTGCAGGATTCTTCTCGTAGAGAAGCTTGAACTTTTCATTCATGTCAGTCGCACCACGAGTAAGCTCTTGGTACAAATCGCAAAAAGCCTTATTTCTGCTCTGAGCAATCTTGTCTGTTATACGGGTCCTGGTAGCTGGCTGTTTGGAGCGTGGTTTGTCAAACAGAAATTGTACAGTGGTGTTATGCACGTTGACATCACCCGGTTTGTAACCCAGCTTATACATTCCTTCGAGGAAAGCATCGAGCATTTCGTTGTCCTTCAACGTTATACTGATACTCATGGTTATATCCGAAGGATCTGAAAACTCACCTAGTTTGAATCCCGTCAGCCACCAGTGTCTGTCTCTGTGAGCCAGTATTATTTCTCCGTTTTTTCTGGCCACAAAGGACATGTTGAGAAGTTCATCGTTGTCAGCGGAATAGTAGAAGGTGGTGTTGTAGTCCAAAAGCTCATCCAGATCAATAAAGTCTGAGATTTTTCGCCTTTTACCCTTTTCCACCTCATCTTCCTTAATATCAGGAGTTGCCATTTCCAAAAGCCGATTAATTCTCTCTTCGTCATCCAACTCCTGATCTCTTTCCTCTTGTGAAAGTGTACTGAGAAAAATGATAGGTTTTTTTGTTGAATATATACCTATCTCGCAGCCGGTGGTCATTCCGTACTGACCTTTCCACAGCTCTATCATCCACTTGTGACCTTGATATTCAAACCTTATAGGTTCGCTATCTATAATCATACTCAGTGTCGGTGCAACTACATCATATAGTCTTGTGTAACCGAAGCGTCTTTGCCATGGGTAAAGAGATGAGTAAAAGAAGTCCCTCTCCTTGTCATAAGCAAAGCCTGTTTCCTTAATCAAGTCATCGAAAGAAACAAACACCGTCTGAGGTTCTATTCCAGGTACCGACAGACCAATGAATTTGCCAAGCCTCCTCATGAGCCTTCGCAAAATTGGCATGAATAATCTAAACGCATTCACAGCCGCCAGACCAAATCCTGCAAGTACCACTATTCCTATAACAATCAGACTTATAATCTGCAATAAATTCAAACCAAGTATTACTGCAACAAAGCAAGTTCCATCAAAATATGTATACAACATAATCACTTCATAATTTTCTCCAATAACATAGTATTCAGAACTAAAGTTGATTGTTAAGCATTGAGGAAAAATATAATTTCACAAATATTTACTTGAAATTTAACTTTTTTGTTATATTTCAGATTGACAAATAAATAACAAAGACGTATATTATAGTAGAAGGTTAAAATTTTAACAAATAACCTCGCTTTGGAGGAATTTTTATGGAAATAAGAGTATGCATAGGCAGTTCATGCTACCTGAAAGGCTCACGAGAAGTAATAAATGAGCTGAACCAACTAATAAAAGAAAACAGCCTAAACAGTATGGTCTCGTTAAAGGGTTCATTCTGTATGGGAAAATGCAGCGTAGACGGCGTCACTGTTAGTTGTGATGACAAATTTTACTTTGTAGAACCAGATGACGTTGATGACTTTTTTGAAAAGGTAATAGTTCCCTCCATCCCCAGAGCGATATAATTGTTAATTTACATGCTCCCTGTTGATACTTGCCGACTTTGTATGGTATAGTAGATGTGACCATACTTATTTGTGCTGCAGATTCACGGGGGAATTAGATGGACAATACTGATATTTTAGCCACTGAAATAGATGATATAGATACTATAAAAAGTGAAGTTCTGAAAAAAATCAGCGAACTAGCTTTTGACAACAGACTTGACGAGGCTGACACAATAGCCTTTGAACTTATTCCGGGAGTTCGTCCCAGATTCAGATGTTGTGTATATAGAGAAAGAGAGATAATACGACAAAGAGTCCGAATGGCCATGGGCAAACTGCCTACTGATTCCCATTACAAGGATCTAGACCCATCATTGATGGTGCACGTCATTTCCAGCGCATGCGAAGGATGTCCCATTGCGAGATACACTGTAACCGACAATTGTCAGAACTGTCTCACTCACAAGTGTATAAAAGTATGTCCTTTTGGCGCTATTTCAAGAACACCCAGAGGCTCGGTTATTGACAAAACCCTTTGCAGAAACTGCGGCAAATGCGCCGAAGCATGCCCATATTCCGCAATAGTAGATATAATAAGGCCCTGTGTGAAGGTATGTCCCGTAGATGCCATCAACATGGATAAAAATGATATTGCGGTAATTGACAAGGATAAATGCATTAACTGTGGAGCATGCGTGACCGGATGTCCTTTTGGTGCTATTTCCGATGTTTCAATGATTACAAATGTTATAAACCTGCTGCTTGACCATACAAAGAAAGTGTATGCTGTAGTCGCTCCTTCGATTCAAGGCCAGTTTGGCAAAGATATATCTTTGGGAATGATTAAAGGAGCCATACTTAATCTTGGTTTTGATGGCATATACGAGGCAGCGGAAGGTGCAGACTCCGTGGCATACATGGAGGCAAAGGAACTTTTAGAGTTTAAAAAAGAAGGGAAGCCTCTTCTTTCATCCTGCTGCCCATCCTTCTTTACTCTTGTGGAAAACTATTTCCCCGAGCTTAAAGATAATGTTTCCACCCTGGTGCCTCCAATGGCAGCCAGTGCGATATATATAAAAAACATGGACCCTGATGCTGAAATTGTTTTCATAGGTCCATGCATCTCCAAAAAAGCAGATGTCCTAAGCAACTATATAAACATTATCTCTGCAGTGCTTACATTTGAAGAGCTTGTTGCAATGCTCAGGGCGAAAAGAATCAACATAAGAAACCAGGCAGACATGTCCTCGGATTCATCCTCTTACGGTAAAGGCTTTGCACGCTCTGGTGGTGTTGCCCAGGCTATAAGGAAAGTCGTGAGTGAACTTGAGGGCGATGAAGCATCAAGCAGTTTGGAAATCCAAATTTGTGACGGCAGCAAGGAGTGCATAAACGCATTAAAACTACTCAAGCACAACAGGCTCCGGGTTGACTTTGTAGAGGGTATGTGCTGCACTGGAGGATGCATTGCTGGCCCTTCAGTTTTACAGGATGCTTCCCACACAAAAAAACTCTTTAAACCTTCTGATGAAGATACTTCCATTGAGAGTGCAGTCTTGAAATTAAGAATAAACGAACTTGATATTCACCGCACTTGATAATTCGACGGATCATATTCAGGCACTGCGCCAAGTCTTGTTACTACAAACGAACTTAACTGAACCGCCTTGTCAAGACAAGCCTGCAAATTATTCCCTTTTAGGTAATTATATAAAAATGCTGCGGAAAAACTATCTCCTGCTCCAACTGTTGAGACAACCTTTACAGGTGTTGGTTTGGATTTGTGAAATTCTTTGTCTTTTGCAGAATACAAAAATGCACCCTCTTCACCCAATGTGACCAATATTATTTTAATATCATATTCCTTTGCCAGCTTTATGGAGAGTTCTTCAAGATTTGAGTACTCCAGCAAACCTGTCTCCTTAAATACAAAAGCTTCTTCCTCACTAATTTTCAATATTGTACTGTGCACAAGACTTTCTTCTACGATTTCCCTTGTATAGAAGTCCTGCCGAATATTTATATCACAAAACACTTCATCGAAGTTGCAACCCCTTACAAGTTTTTTAAATGTTTCGGAGGACACTACACTTCTTCTAGCCAGTGTACCCATGTAAAAGGCATCATAATGCAATTTCAATGCTTCCTCATCTACCGTAATATTATCGTAAGCCACATCTCTTACCAAATAATATGTAGGATTTCCGTACTCGTCCACACTTACATTGCAAACGCCAGTAGGTTTCTCAAGTACCTTTATGAATCTGTCATCAATTCCAAATTTCCGTACCATTTTTAACGATTCCTGACCAAGGCCGTCCTTTCCCACAGCAGAAACCACCTGGACTTCGCCCCCCAGTTTTGAAAGATGCGCACCAAAATTCAAGGGAGCTCCTCCAATTTCATATTTCCCGGGAAAAACATCCCATAAGATTTCGCCAAAAACCAGTATTTTCATAAAACACCTACTTTGCTTTTGGGTATTCGAAACATAAGTAGTAAAGAGGTTTTTCGTCTTCCACTATTGTAGGGAACCTGGGCTGTTCCACATAGAACCTGTTGTCATTCTTGTCATCATTGACCATGGAAACTTCGCCTATCAACACCTTGCCCTTGCCTTCTTCCGCCCAGAATTCATGATACAAATATGGAGGAAGAGTAATGCTTTCACCCGGTGTCAGTCTAATAACGCTACCTGCTTTGACTGTTCTTATGCAGCCATCGATAGACACTTCCACATCCTCATCAGACAAACCGTCATCCTCTGCAGCCTTCCAAACCTTTATAAGAAGGTTCCCACCACCACGGTTGATAATGTCCTCCATCTTGTGCCAGTGATAGTGTATGGGGTTGAACTGATTCTCGTCGCTAATAAGTATTTTCTCCGCATAGGGTTTCTTGTATCTTGGGTCCTTCACACTTCCGTTTCTGATAGTGAAAAGAACAAGACCGTGGTTACTAAAGTCCCCTTTGCCATAGTCTGTTATGTCCCATCCAAGCATATTGTGGCGAATTTCATCTGCTTCATGCCCCTTTTGCTCCCATTCTTCCGGACTCCAATAGGCAAAAGGCGGTAGGTTGAAGTTCATTTTTTTAATGAACTCAATGTTTTCCTTTAAGAGTGCATTTACTTCTGATCTCTTCATAAAATCACCTTAATTTATGTATTTTTATCCGCTACAACGGTAACCAGCAGCATTCCTGACTTGCAGCTTATAGTTGCCTCGTCCTCCACAAACTCATTGCTCACACCCAATGGGAACCTGTTGGTCAGTTTATGGTCTTCCAGCTCGTACTTGACTCCCTTCAAGCTGACTCCGGTACATACATCCGAATAGGCAAACACGGAAAGGGTGGCGTTTTCCCTTTTGGGTATTTTAATCTCCGCATTGGATATGATGGTAAACATGTTTTTCTTGTCCTGCATTCTTACACTTACACCCTTGTCGCAGCCATATGCAAGGGTCTGTATGTTTGCATATGTATGGTCGCTTCGACCGCCAAACCCTCCTACTATAACAAACTCCTCAAACCCTTTCTCCAGCCCATATTTCAGGCAAAACAGGGTATCGGTGTCGTCCTTCTCCACGGGAAGGCAAACCACGTCCAAAAGGCTGTGTCCCGAAATGCTGACTTCCGAATCCAGTGAATCAAAATCTCCAACAATTACTCTGGGAACGATGTTTTCCTTTCTG
>DUPL01000016.1 GCA_012838385.1 Clostridiaceae bacterium | reverse complement strand
TTGTATGCAAGAATACATTAAGCAAACAAAAACCGGGAGTAGAAAGTACAAGAGTTTCGTAAGAGCGGATTTTCTTGTTGAAATGACAGGAAGAGTTTGCTATCATATTGACATTATATTTAAAAAGGAGATTGTCATGATTTGGAAGGATAAGTACAGACTAGGTGTTGCCGAAATTGACAAACAACATATGGAACTTTTCAGACGTGTAAATGACTTTGTTGTAACGCTTCGTTCCAAAGGTTCATGGCAGGAAAAAGTAGACAAAGTCAACGATACATTGCAATTCATGCAGGAGTATGTAGTGATTCACTTCAAGGCCGAAGAAGCTTACCAACTGAAGATTGGCTACACCGGATACGAGCATCATAAAAAACTTCATGATGATATGGTTGCGTACGTAACCGAAGTAGCAGAGGAGTATGAGCGTGAAGGTTACAAAGAGGAACTCATACAAAGGTTTGCGGGAAAGCTTCTTGCATGGCTTATCAACCATGTAGTGGCTGAAGACCTCAAAATTGCACAATACACAATACATAAGGAGGAACAGAAGTGAACAACAAAATACTTGAACATTTTCTTCAGGCTACGAACGAAGTATTTCAAATGATGTTCGATATCGAGTTTGATTTTTCCACACCTATGGAAGCCAAATCCCTGCATTATGATGAAGGCCATATTTGCGCTGAGATAGCTCTTTTGGGCGATATTAAAGGAACAATAACCTTTAAATTTAATGCAGATACAGCTCTTGATCTCGTTGAAATCATGTGCGGAATGGAAATCGACGAAGTAGACGAGTTTGTAAAATCAGCCCTGGGGGAAATTGCAAATATTATCAGCGGAAACGCCCTTACAACATTGTCTCAGGAAGAAATCATTGGAGACCTGGAGCCTCCGCTGATAATAACGCAGAGTAAGAAATATGAAGAGAACGATAATGTACATATCACTGTTGTTGACGCAACATCTGATATTGGTACCATGAATTTCGTGTTTGTTGAGAAAGATCAATAGACTCTTTTTGCCCCTACGTAATATTTTGACCAATAGGTATTATCCATAGAGTAAACGGCAATACCTTTCGAGGTTGTTGCGGATATCCACTCATTATCTCCCAGATAAAAACCGACGTGCGAAATAGTGCCTGTGGAGTTGACCGCAAAAAAAACAAGGTCACCCGGACGCAAATTGCTTTTGGAGACACTGGTACCCTGGGAGAACAAACTGGCAGACGACTGTCTGGGCATTTTTACACCATGTTTGTTGAACATATAGTAAACAAAACCAGAGCAATCAAAACCATTGGGTGTGCTTCCTCCCCAGAGATAAGGCACACCTATATAATTTCTTGTATCTACTACAATGCCCTGTTTAACTACCGCATGCTCGATAGCTGTAATGGTTGCGCTGTCCGCCTTACCTGTGACGTTCAATTGATAATTCGCTTGAAATTTCTTTATTGCCGTGACTGTAGGCTCATCGTAGTTCCCGGAGTAAGCAGGAACATCAAGGTAACCAAGCTTTTTAAGATTTTGCTGTAGTTTTACAGTGGCTTCCGTGCCTGCATCGTTTGTCTGATCATCCGTAGGTATCACAAGTTTTTGGCCCACATAAATGGTGTTCGTACTTAAATTGTTTGCTTTTTTCAAACTCTCGACACTTACATTGTACTTTCGGGCTACTGCATATAATGTATCTCCTGCTTTAACCGTATAGCCAAGGTTATCATGGTTTTCCTCCGGAATTATGAGTTCCTGTCCTGTATGGATGACATTGTTGGTCAGACCGTTTGCTTCTTTTAAACTGTTGACAGTTACACCATATTTCTGAGCTATCGACCACAAGGAATCGCCAGGTCTTACGGTGTACCTGGAAGCATCCACATGTGTGGGAATAACAAGTCTCTGTCCCACTATTATTAGATCTCCTGTAAGGTTGTTTGCCTCTTTTAACGCCGATACGGTTGTATTATAGTTTTTCGCAATCAAGGAAAGGTATTCTCCCTTTTTAACAGTATGCACAGCTTTCGGGATAACCAAAGGCTGATTAACATAAATAGTGTTTGCTGTCAAGTTGTTTGAGTCCTTGATTGCATTTACCGTTGTGTTGAATTTTTGCGCAATACCCCATAATGAATCACCCTGCTTCACCCGGTAGTATATTGAACTGTCCTGCTGCACAATGCCGGTAGCAGCAGCTACAGGCACAGGCTTTGCAAGCGATGCACCTATTGGGATAGAAGCTATCAATAGCCCGCCGATCATGACCTTCGCAGCAGTTATTCTCAGGTTGGGATACTTGCTCTTTATAAATTCCCTTATGCTCCTGGGATTGTAGGTCGCTTTCTCTCCTGGTTCCATAGCGAACTCTGCATCATCATCGAGAAATATGAGGACTTCATATTCGTTTTTACCAATTTTCCTTAATTCGTGTCGCATATTGATACTCCCTTCTTTTTATTTATTATCTGCATGAACAATTGAATCAATACATTAAAGGAAATAAAAAAGTTGAAGAGATGCATCTCGTGCGACTTTGTTTCTTCATTGTTTAACTATTATTTATCGTATGTTTTCTGTTTGTTGCTTAAACATTTTGCTGGAAAGATGTATAATAGTCAGAAAGGAGGAGTAAACAATATGTTGAAAATTGGTTGTCACTTGTCCAATGCAAAAGGTTATGTAAACATGATGAACCAGGCTCTAGACATAGGAGCTAATACTTTTCAGTTCTTTACCCGCAATCCAAGAGGCAGCAGAGTAAAAAACATAGACCATGAAGATATCGGCAATTTTAACAACATGATGAAGGAGAACAATTTCAACAAGATTGTCGGGCATGCCCCATACACATTGAATCCTGCTTCTCCCGACAATAGAGTGTTGAACTTTGCTTATCTCACTGTGGAAGAAGATCTGTCCCTTATGGAATTAATGCCAGGCAACTTCTACAACATGCATCCTGGAAGTCATGTCAAATCAGGAGTGGAAGAAGGCATTAAAAGAGTAATTGACGTTCTTAACCAAAACATGTCAAACACCATGACTACTACCATACTGCTTGAAACAATGTCTGGAAAAGGGTCTGAAATCGGCAGGACTTTTGAAGAGCTGCTGATGATAATCGATGGCCTTAACCATCCTGACAAGGTTGGCATATGCCTTGATACTTGCCATGTATACGACGGAGGATACGACATTAAAGAAGATTTGGATGGAGTACTTTATGAGCTTGACAAGGTTATCGGGATTGAACGGCTGCATGCAATTCACATAAACGATACCAAGAACCCCTTTGCCAGCCACAAGGACAGACACGAAAAGATTGGCGATGGTTATCTGGGAGAAGAATTCTTTTTCAAATTGATTAATCATAAAGATTTGAAGGACAAAATATTTATTCTTGAAACCCCGAATGAGATTGAAGGATATGCAGCAGAAATAAAGCTGCTTAAGTACAATTACGGTAATATTGACTTTTAGGTATCTCGGTGATACTATAACCATGAAATTTTTGATGGGAAGGATTCTGAATGAAACCTAATTGCAGAAGAAGAGCCAAACTTTTAAAGTTATTTACATTTTTTATTTTGTTAGCCGCAATATTATATATTACATATATTGGGCCTTTATTGAAATTTATTAACAACTATATCCCAGACGATTCAACAGACGGAGACCCTGTATTAAGTCCAGGTGCGCCTGTTGTTGATTTGAGCGGATATCTAAATCCAACTCCGACACCCGTACCTACGATTTCAGAAACACCTGATAACGGTTCAACTCCGGACCCGATTATTACTTCATCCCCTACGCCAACTCCGGTTCCTACTCCAACCATACCCTATGTACCTGATCCAAAAGTACCAGGAGTAAAGCATATAAACGGCAAGGATCTGAGGCTGGATTCTGACAGTATAAATTTGCTCATGTTGGGTGTTGATGAGAAATACAGCAACGTGGACTCCATATTTATTGTAAGCATCAGTAACAGCAAGAAGAGCATTAAAGTTATTTCTGTTCCAAGGGATGCTTATGTGCCCTACCCTGAAAACATCGCCAGCCTTTTAAAGAGCCCCAGATATTATTTCAAGGGTATTTTCAAGGTAAACGCTGCTTACCACGTTGGAAACAATATTCTAAATTACCAGGACGGGATATTTGCAAGCAAGGGCATAAACTTTTTATGCAGCGTTCTGGATGGACTGTTGGTAAATGTCAACCTTACCATTCATGATTATGTAAGAGTCAATTTTGAAGGCTTTACCGAGATTGTGGATATAGCAGGCGGAGTTTATGTTGACGTGCCAGAAGATATGTACAATTCTAACGGCAAGCTGTTTTTGGCAAAAGGTAGACAGTTTTTGAATTCAAAACAAGCTCTTGAGTTTGTTCGGAGAAGAAATAGATATGATTCCAACGGCAAGATGATCTCAAGCTCAGGCGACCCCTATAGAAAGGCAAACCAGCTCGCTTTCCTGAAGGGCTGTGCGGAACAGCTGGTTACTGTGGATAGTATAACAAAAGCACCGCAAATACTCGAGTCTCTAAGCAAAAACGTGCATCATAGTGTGAATAACTTCTCAAAGATGTCAAAGTATATGGGGATTGCTATGGATTATGCAAGCGGAAAGTATGAAGTGGAATTGCTGCTTATACGAGGCAAATCGATAGACCCCTTAGGCGACAGGGCAAGCTATGTAGATATAATTACTTAATCCGAAGTAAACGGAAACCAGGAACTTAAATAAGCTCCTGGTTTTTTTGATGCCTTTATATATCAAATACAGTTTCAGTGTTTGCCTTGCATTCCAGTGTTTCTCCGTTGTCAAAATGGATGACAATGTCTTTTTCGGGGAGTACTTTGTATATACCATCTTTCCATTCAGTATATACTTTGCTGCCACAAGGGAGAGGTATCGCTCCCTTGGCACTCTTAATTCTTCCTGGCCTTAACTTAAACTCAAAGTGATTTACCCCCTTTGTGAAGCGCTTGGCCAATCCAAGACCATAATGTGTCAAAATCCAAGTTGGGCATCCCGACCACTGATGACAGTGACTCCATCTGGTATCAAACACTTCAAGGCATGTGGTCTCTCCCAGATCCAACATGTATCCCCAACAGGATTTAATCTGCCTTGTTGCAAACTCGTCCTCACCATTCTCCATGAGGGCGGTCAGCGCAAAATTCATAAAGAACGGAGTAATAATTTGCTTTAGGAATATGGTAGGACTATACAACCTTGGCGCATCCGGATTGTTTGGAAAACAGCTGGTTATAAAGTTCTTGATGTATTCCAAAACAGGCTGCCTCTCCTCTTCTTTAAACATTCCCATATAAAGAAGCATAACATAGGAGTGAAATTCCGGCTCCATGGATTTCTTGGCTCTTTCAAGCAGCATGCGTACATTTTCTATCTGTCTGATAATTTTGTCTTTTGCATCATCTTCTCCCAGTACATCAGAGATTTCCAAATATGCATTAAGCGCAGTATAGTACATACAGATTACTGGCACGATCATCCTGCCAGGTATTACTTCATAACCCCAGTCAATAAAGCCGCAACTTAGCTCAATGCCGTTTTTCTTTAACAGACCATCATTTAAATCAAGGCTCTTTTCCATGAAATTCATAAAACGCTTAAGCGGTTTGTTTACTTCCCGGAGTAAAGTATCATCCCCGCAGTAGTCGTAGTAGTCCCTAAGACCCGCAACCCAGAGCAAAGAATATGTTATGAAATATGCAATCTGACCCGGATACAGAGCTGGTATTACTCCATCTTCATCTGTCAGTGTTGAAGCCTGCAATAAAGACTTTCTGATTACCTGCAAGTCTCCATAAGCTACTGATGCAGTTCTTAATCCCACAACAGCACTGTCACCTGTCCATTGACCTCTTTCCCTAACAGGACAGTCAGTAACCACATCCTCAGTACAAGAGCGTAACGTATCTACACCCATCTGCCAGATGACATTTAGCCTTCCGTCATTGCATTCAAATTCTCCTACTTTTTCATCAAAGAAGGTTCTCCAGTACGCCTTCTCCTCGAGTATTTCTATATTATCTACTTCCGATGGATTACACACCACATGAACTTCAAGATAACGCCCTCCAAGAGGAGTTATTGGCATGAAAGTCTCAACACCACCTCTGGCAGTGAAATGAACCATGTTGGCAGATTGACCAGTTGTCAAACTCACAAAAGGTGTAACCCTGCCTCCCTCTACCAGTGATTCACACAATGCAAATTCCACGGTAGCACCTTTTGGGCAATCAATTGTAATGCATGGACGAACAAGCTTTACTGTACCAAGGTCATATCTTCTCCAGATGCCCTGCGGAGGACTTACCAGGTGTCTAAGTCTTCTCAGTGAAAATCTTGCCTGCGGAAAGTCTTTTTCATATCCGAATTCTTCTGTCAGGTACCCGCTTCCTATTCTCGTCATTTCTATCTCCAAGTTCTTGGCTGGCTCTGTTTTATCCAGTTCAACATCAAACAGGCGTTCTTTTGAATATCTCCTCTCCCAGGAGCTGTCATTAAAATCAAGATTAAATATGTTCTGGGGAGTAAAAGATGTGTCTCTCCACTCCATAAAGCCAAGTATTGCATTTATTTTTATGCTTCCACTTTGATCAAATCCACCAAGATTTGCATATGCTATTTCAGGCTCTATCTCTCTTCCATCTTCTCCATAAATCTCTATCATAAAGAACGGAGGAAGCTGATTGTCGCATATGCGTGTAGCTAGGTCTTGATACTCAAGGATAACTGTTATCACATGCATCCCTTTCTCCATATCAAGAAAATACTCTGTGTATTGAGGATTTGTGTAATGGAACCTTGTAGGTCCATCTCCGGCAAATTCACCGTCAAGGTAGAATATGTATTGTGTGCGTCCAGTCATATTCAGTCTGACCTTTTCTTTCTCAGTCTCAAACTTGACCCTTATGCAGTAATGAGCATGTAGTTTTTTCTCCCATTGTAAAAAAGCCATATTCTTCACTCCCAATACTTTTCTAATTTACCTATTTAGTATAGCATAATAATTATAAATGTACATCCAAAGAAGAACGTTAATTTACAATTTTTTACTTGCAAACTTTTTAATTTGTATATATTATAAACAGACAAACAAAGGATTTGACATTCGTAATTTCAATCTGCAAGTTCATGCCATATTCGCATTTTAATCAAAGCATACTTACCACGTCCTAAAAAACTATTATAGGAGGTCGGTGGCATGCGCCAAAAGAGTATTTTTAATAACATCTATCACGTGATAAACATTGGTGTGGGTGACATGATCATTTTCAGAAATGAGGAGGACAAGGATTATTTCTGCCAACTTGTGCAGAAGAACGTCCAAAAACACAGTATTACAATTTACGCATATGCGATAATGGACAACCATTTCCATTTTTGCTTGAGTTCACCTGACTTTAATAATATTTCGAACTTTATGCGGGATGTATGTGCTCCTTATGCCAGATACTTTAACCGTACGGAAATCACAATGAAAAACAACAAGCCTACCAAAAGACACGGTGCTGTGTTTGCCGAAGCGTTCAAAGCTATCCCTGTTAACAGTCTGAACCAGCTGGTTACTCTTGTTAATTACATACACAATAATCCTTGTTCGGCAAAGGAAGATCCAAAAACATATGTGTACAGCAGTTTTACGAAGTATCTCAATATACTTTACAAGATTAAGAATGAGAAGGCTGCGGAAAAGAAATGGTCCATCTACATTAACACTTCCTACTTCAGAGAACTGTCGTATAAAGAGTTTATCAAACTTATGACAAGGGATGAAAACGACCGGTTCTGCGAAGGAGACTCTGAATTGAATGGCAAATACTATATGTCGGACACCATGGTCATAAAAGAAGTGGAAAATGTTTTTAAAATGAAGATAGCAGATATAAAGCACATGGAAGAGATGCAAAGAAACAAATGGCTGTACGCTATCAGTTTAATTCCTGGTACATATGTAAGGCAAATATCCAGAATCGTGGGTCTTTCGTACAGTTTCATACGTAAATGCTTAAAGAGCTTTGAGGAATTTATAAACGACCCTGTAAGACTTGATAGATTAAAAAAGAATGTAATAAACAAACTTATTAATCACAAGGACATAACAAGCTGCGCAAGCTTATAATTATTAAATTCATTATAAACCTGATTATCCCCCAATCAGATTTGTTTCCCCCTGAAAATAAGTGATATTTTATACTTTATACTTTTCTGCTTAAAAGTGCGGGTTTGCTTTGGCATGCCTTGGTTTTAGCATAAAAAAAGCCCTTCACTTTAGGAAGGACTTTAGTTTTTTATGTTTATGTTTTGCAATCATGTTTATACTCCTGAGTATGCTGCGAATCCACCGTCAACCGGAATGACTGTGCCTGTTACAAAGCCTGAAGCCTCGTCGTTAGCCAGCCACAGAAGGGTTCCAATTAGGTCTGAAGGGTCGCCAAAGCGGTTCATTGGAGTATGAGACAATATTTTCTTTGATCTGGCTGTTGGATTACCGCTTTCATCAAACAGAAGATTTCTGTTCTGATGAGTAACAAAGAAACCAGGTGCTATTGCGTTCACTCTTATGTTGCTTGGTGCAAAGTGCACGCTCATCCACTGAGTCAGATTAGACACACCTGCCTTGGCAGCACTGTATGCAGGTATCTTAGTCAATGGCCTGAAAGCGTTCATGGATGAAATATTTATAATATTTCCTCGCTCATTCTTTACCATATCTTTTGCAAACACCTGCGTTGTCAGCACGGCAGACAGAATATTCAGGTCGAAAACAAAACTGATGCCTGCTGGATCAAGATCAAAAAATGTTTTAATCTCTTTTTCCAAGTCTCCGGGCATAAACTGCTCATTGTCTGTTGTACCCTTGGGGCTGTTGCCACCTGCGCCATTTATCAGTATATCGCAAGCACCCATAGCCTTGATAATTTCTTCTCTTGCTTTCTCAAGACTCTCCTTGTTAAGGCAGTCAGCTTCAAATCCTTGGGCGAAACCACCCTTTTCAATAATTCTCTCTGCGATACTTTTTGCTGCATCCGCATTAATGTCTAAAATGGCTATTTTTGCGCTACACTCAGCCAGGGCTTCAGCAAAAGCTGAACACAGCACGCCTCCACCACCGGTAATAACTACAACCTTGTCTCTTAAATCTACTTTAAAAGGTAACATTTCTTCACTCCTTATTTCATGAAGGTTTTGGATATGTCTTCAACAACAACATCATCCTTGCTCACTTTGGCCTTGAAGTTTGAAGTTGCTCTCCTCTTGTTAAGCTCTGCAAGGAACTCATCCTCATCAATTGGCAGTTCTACTGTCTTGTCAAGCCAACCTGACAAATACATCGCATTCGACATCATCAATGACTTTATGCCTTCTTCTCCGGGAACATAAAGGGGAGTATCGTGCAGGATGCTGCTGAAGAAGTTGTTCATCATCCAAATATGGCCAAGAGGTCCTTCTGGTTTTGGTATCTCTACTTCAACCCTTTCATGACCAGGTATTGCAAAGCTTACTTCATTAGCTCTGTTGAACTCTCTCTCATTCATCTTGTTCTTGTAGTATGCAAGCTGTCCACCTGTTACCACCAGTTTTCCTTCATCTCCTAAAATCTCGAAGTAATTCGTTCCTGGATAGTCTCCTGTGGACGTTACAAACACACCAGTTGCTCCATTTGGATACTCAAAGTATGCAGTTACATCGTCTTCTACCTCTATGTCATGCCATTTACCCATATGACAATTAGCTCTAATTTTTGAAGGCATCATGCCTGTAATCCACTGCCACAGATCAAGGTTGTGGGGTGCCTGGTTAAGCAAGACTCCGCCACCTTCTCCTTCCCATGTTGCGCGCCATGAACCTGAATCATAATATGACTGAGGTCTGTACCAGTCAGTTATCAACAAGGTCACCCTTTTAATTTCACCTATTGCGCCTGCAGCTACCAATTCATGCATTTTTGCATACAGAGGATTTGTCCTGTTTTGAAACATTATCATAAACTTCTTACCGGACTTGGCAGCTGCTTCATTCATCTCCCTGACTTTCTTTGTATAAACGCCAGCAGGTTTCTCAATTACCACATGCAATCCGTTTTCAAATGCCTTAATAGCTAATACAGGGTGGTCATAGTGTGGAGTTGCAATGACTACTGCATCCACTGTTCCAGATTTAATCAACTCTTCAGGATCTGTGAAAACCGCACAATTTTCAGGAAGTCTCTCCTTTACAGCATTTAACTTCGCTTCGTTGACATCACAAATTGCAGTAAGAACCCCACCCTTTATGTTTCCTGAATTGTAATCATTAATGTAACCATTACCCATGTTACCAATACCTATAACTCCATATCTTACTTTGTCCATACAAATTACACCTCTTTCAAAATATTTTTCAATGCATCACAAGCTGCATCGAAGGCTTCATCGCCAGATTTATATACAAACTCAGTGTCTCCAATACTTGTGTCATCACCGAGAGCATCATAGCCAGCAAATACTTTTAGATGTGGCTCTATGCTCAGAACTACATCTCCATCTCTCTTATTGAGCTCAGTTATAATTTCCTTTATATTTCCATCGCCATAACCGGAAGGAACAACCTTAAGGTCGCTGAATCTAGCATCTTTTATATGCAAATATTTAATGTATTTGTCTAGCGCCTTAAAAGCTTCTATAGGTTTGACTCCACTTTGAACATAATTTGATGGGTCTAAAATACCTTTCAACCCCGAACCGAATGTCTCGAACAAGTCCAAATTACGTTCTATAGTTTCACCATATATAAACTTCTCATTCTCATGGCACAAATCTACACCGGTGCCTTCTGCATACTCTACCAATGCACCCATTCTCCTCATGACTTCATCTCTGTAATCATCAGGGTTCTCTCCTCCAGGCATGAAAAAGCTAAATAGGCGTATGTTATTGCAATCAAGCATTTGTGCAACTTCAACAGCCCTCTTGAAATCTTCAAAATGGGGCTCAAAGTCATCCTTAATGCCTATTTTTCCAATAGTAGATCCTATGGACCATACTTTTATTCCGCCTGCTTCCAGTTTTGCTTTAATCTCCTTGATTCTATTATCATCATGCTTGATAATGTTCCTGTCAACTACTCCTCGAATTTCAATGTATTCGATTTCATTTCTCTGGAGCGCATTAATTTGCTCATCAAGGTTTGGGTTTGCCTCGTCGGCAAATGCCGATAAAATAAATCTTGCCATAATACTTACCTCCCTATTTAAGACCTTTTCCATTAAGATATCTATAACTTCTACCAAGTTCGGTTATAGCGTCATCAACAAAATGTGTATCCTGCTCTATAAATGCATACTCCACATTAGTCTTTTTGCATGCGTCAATTATTTTGTCCCAGTTAAGATTACCACTTCCGATAGCTGCAAACTTCTGATTCGATCCTTCCATACGCATGTCTTTGAAATGCAGGGCTTTAATTCTGCCTTCCATTCTATTAATGTAATCTGTAGGGCAAACACCCCCATGTTGAGCCCAGTAAGTGTCGAATATGAAATACCAATCACCTTCTACTGTCTCTTCAAGCATGATGTCAAACCCTATTCTTCCCTCAAACTTTTCAAATTCAAAAGAGTGGTTGTGGTAATGAAATGACATACCATTTTCCTTTAGAACCTTGGCTACTTCGCTGTAATCCTTTATGAAATCTTTAAGACCTTCATAACTGCCTTTATATCTTTCTGGCATTGCACCTATACCTACATAGTTGCATCCAAAAATCTTATGTTCCTCGATAACAGCCATTGGGTCATTAAGAAGCCTGTCAGGATTTGTATGCGTCAGTCTTATCTTCATACCAACCTCATCACAAACTTCCCTTATCACCTTTGGTTCAAGACCTACTCCTGAAATCTGAACGTATTCATAACCAAATTCAGCAAGTTTTTTAAGAGTATTTCTAAATTCCTCTTCTGTTTTACAATAATCCCTTACTGTATAAAGCTGTGCGCCTATACGCATTTTTCATCCCTCCTTTAAAGATAAGTTTAACATCTTTTTGCACACTTATCTATAGCTTCCCACAAACCATTCAAATACGTGGCACCCAGTGCACGGTCATACAGTCCGTATCCAGGCATAGCAACTTCTCCCCAAATCATTCTGCCATGGTCTGGACGAATTGGTCCTGTGAATTTTATATCGTACAGCGCTTTCATTATCTCATACATGTCAAAAGTTCCCGTAGATGACAAGTGAGCCGACTCTTCAAAATTGGTCTGGGAGTGGAATTTCAGATTGCGCACGTGAGCAAAATGAAGTCTGCCTTCAAGCGAACGTATCATATCGGGCATATCGTTCTTTAGATTCGTTCCAAAGGAACCTGTGCAGAAGGTCAATCCATTGTGCTTGTTGTCCACCATTTTCATCATGCGCAGGATGTTCTCCTTGTTAATGATTATTCTTGGCAAACCAAAAACACTCCATGCGGGGTCATCTGGATGTATCGCCATGTTTATGTCGTACTTGTCACAAACAGGCATTATTGCTTCTAGGAAGTACTTAAGGTTCTCAAACAATTTCTCATCGTCCACATCCTTATAAAGTTCGAACAACTCCTTAATTCTTGCCATGCGTTCAGGTTCCCAGCCTGGCATGAATGCACCTGTTCGCTCTCCCTCAATTGCGTTAAACATCTCTTCAGGATTTATGCTGTCCACTGCCTCCTGTGTGTAAGCTAGAACTGTGGAACCATCGGGAAGCTTTCTGGAAAGCTCGGTACGAGTCCAGTCAAACACAGGCATAAAGTTGTAGCACACCATGTGTATGTCTGCCTTGCCCAGGTTTTCAAGGGTCTTGATATAGTTTTCTATGTGTTGATCCCTTTCCTTTGTACCAGCCTTTATTGCATCACTTACATTGACGCTTTCAATTCCGTGGATTTTCAAGCCAGCTTCCTCAACTTCCTTTTTCAACTCAAGGATTTCCTCGAAAGTCCACAACTCTCCAGGCATTTTGCTATAAAGGGTGGTTATGACACCGTCTACTCCTGGTATCTGTCTGATATATTCCAGTTTGACGGTATCATATTTGCTTCCAAACCACCTTAATGACATTTTCATATTTCTTTTCTCCTTTCACCTTTCAGTATCATATTAAATACCCATTTCTCTCATGTATTGGCACTAATGTATATATAATATAGCATTTTTTCTCTATAATAATAGCATATTTTGCTTGTTTAATTGCAATTCTTGCTGTATTATATATCCTGGGTGATAAAAATGCTTAAACTACAAGTACCAACAATGGCAGCAGACGATCCAAGGCAGTATATGTTGAACGAGAACTTGGAAATATACGAGAAAGTGGGAGTCCCCAGTGGAGCATTGGAGATGCACTTTCACAACTTTTATGAAATAATGTATATTATTGAGGGTGAATTCACTATACTTGTTAATAACACAAATTACGTCTTGAACTCAGGCGACTTTATTCTCATCAATATAAATAATCTCCATCATTATACCTATACTGACAGCAAGCACGAAAATAACAAACGGATTCTCATGTGGGTTTCCAAGAAATATTTGAACCAACTGTCCGCTCCCAGTTATGAATTAGACAGTTGTTTTGCAAACGGATTTACTCCTGCGTGGCGTTTCCCACCCCATCACAGGGAACAACTCTATGAGTACATGCTGCAACTCCTGTACATAAGTGCGGACGACAACAGGAACAAAACAGAGAACAAGCTTCTACAGAATGCATACACTACGCTATTCTTTGTCCATCTGAACAAGCTCTGCCAGAGAAAAGAGTTTTCCTTCTCCCCGGAGAACACTTACAACGACCCAATGATACGCACAGTGTCCGAGTACATAAACCAGCATATCGACGAACCGATAACATTGGATACATTGGCAGCTCAAGTGCACCTGAGCAAATATCACTTTGCTCGGCTGTTCAAAGAGACCACGCGCATGACCGTCAGGGATTTCATAATTCAAAAAAGGCTGATTCTTGCCTGTGAGAAGATTTGGGCAGGAGAACCACTTAAGAACATTTACAGTGCGTGCGGCTTTACAGACTATTCTTCCTTCTACAGAAACTTCAAGTCCTTTTATGGACTTTCCCCTAGTGAATACAAGGAGTTCTACGACAAGGGGCCTGCCAATGATTAAGGAAAAAGAGTTCGCAGACCAAACCTTCACGAACTCTTTCCTCTTTATGATAGAATTCTCTTCAAGTTCTCCGCTGCAAAATTAAATGCTTCCTTGTTGGACTTAAAACTCACCTCTCGCTTAAACTCGCCTTCTGTAAGACGGTCAAGACCAACAAAACTCATAAGGTGCGGCTCAAGAGTCACATGAACAACCTCTTTTTTTGCAGCAAAGTCCTTTACAATCTCCTTTATCCTT
The DNA here is from genome assembly GCA_012838385.1 of Clostridiaceae bacterium. Taxonomy (GTDB): domain Bacteria; phylum Bacillota; class Clostridia; order UBA1212; family DUPL01; genus DUPL01. The sequence continues at coordinate 22,861 of DUPL01000016.1, read as the reverse complement.
GCCTGTCCGTACCCTGGTACTGTGATTCTGCCATCCTTCGTTCCATCTTTTATATGGAAGTACTCGATGTAACCGCAGAGCATCTTGTACGCTTGTAGCGGATCGTATCCTGCTAATATAAAGTTGCCCATGTCAAATACACATCTCAACCTGCCTTCAAAGCTTTCAAAAAGTTCGAGACAATCCTCAGGAGACTCGCCGTAGATTCCTTCCTCGTTTTCATGACAAAGAGTTACACCATACCTGTCCGCCAATTCAAGAAGTTTCTCCACCCTTTCAAATGCAGTCTTTCTAAATTCTTCTATCGGATGTCTATTTCTATTGTAAAAACTGAACATACGAATGTATTTACTTCCAAAAATATTTGCACTTTCACATATCCTTTCAAGTTTTACCAAATGTTCGTTGAAATCATCCGTAATATCAATCTTCCCGATAGGTGAGCCTATGGAAAAAACACTGATACCGTTTTCCTTTAAAGTCTCATTCAACCTTTTTACAGTTTCAAGGTCGATATCTGCAATGTTTTTTCCATCAACAAACCTTATCTCTAAGTAATCAATTTTATTTTGAATAAGCCCTTCAATCTGCTCCTCAAGGCTCACTGCATATTCATCTGCAAACGCTCCATAAACAATATTCATTCTTTCCCTCCTATAAGAATTTTGAATATTCAACCACTTCTCCCTGATGAATAACACCTTTAATATTAACATCATCTTCAAATATTACAATATCGGCATAACAACCAATTTTTATCTCACCCTTGTAGGAAAGACCCATTATTCGAGCAGGATTCCTGGTAATCAACTTTACTGCGCTGCATTTGGGTATAACAGCGTCTTTCACACATACCCTTACCAGTCTGTCACGGTTGGCGATGCTGCCTGCAAACACAGTACGATCAGGAAGTTATGTACAATAATACACAGTGCGCCTCCCACGCTTGCTGTTTTCTCACTAGTTCCTGCACAGCTTAATGAATTTGATACCAAACATATAATCATCAGTTTTTATCTTGTAAATCAGTTTAATTAGCTCTGGCGAAAATGCCTGCCGTTTGCAATTATCTCTACATCAATATCATCGATAAGATACGCCGTTTCTATTAGTCCTAGCTTTCTGAATCCCTTCTCCCTGGTTATGGTTGACATGCATTAATAAAGATACGTGGCCAGCTTGTTTCCATTACAATATGCCTGAATCATCTCATCATATGTGCAGTTTGTATGCACTGATGACAAAAAATGTTGTTCTCACCCATTCTTTTTGAGATAATCGGAACCAAGTAATTCCTGTGCATAGCTTATTCTTGCCAATATGTCTCCAAACTGGTTTACCAGATAATCAATCTCTTTCCTGTTCGAATTCTGTTGGACGGAGCCGCTGTAAAGATCATGTTTATGTACTATTTCTCAACTAAAAGCTTTTCTATTTTGTATTATACTTTTATACTCCTGGGAGAGGATAGATCCAATTGCGTATGAGTCTTTTTCTCATTATTGTCAATTTTTCTTCTCCCCTGTTTCAATAGCTTTTCACAAGGCATAAAATAAAGCATGACAGTATAAAATGACAGGAGTGTAAAAGATTGATTTATCTTCTCCTCTTTACATGGTGTCTTCCCCAGACGCTATTGGCATTTATTATAAGGGCCTTCGTTAAACCTGTTGTGTCAGAGAAACGGGGTAATGTGAATGTATACAAGGTTGATTGGGATACAGGTTCTCTGTCAATGAGCAACAAGGTATTTCTGTGCAAAACCCACTGGGAGAACGAGAAGGTTTTAATGCACGAAATTGGCCACTTCAAGCAGAGCCTTATTCTGGGATGGTTCTTTCTCCCGATTATTGGTTTGCCAAGTTTAATGTGGGCTTGGTGGGGACATGATTTGGCAAACAAGTACCGGGAGAAAAAAGGCCTCCACAAAGTCGACTACTACTCCTTCTACACTGAGAAATGGGCAAACAAACTCGGAGGAGTGGATTAAATCAAGCAATGGTCTGAGCTGGCAGACTTGTATTCCATTTTCCACATCGGTCCCCAAAGCATCCTATTGCCTTTTCATTCTCATAGATTCTGACAACCTCACAACAATTGGGACAACCTGCGCACTCAAAGCTTTTAGACACAAATGTACTGTCAGCAAGACCAAACCCCTTGAAGTTTGTTCTTCCTGTCTTTCTCACTGCATTCCTTGCTATTATTGCAGCGCCGATTGCTCCCATCATATCATAGTAATCAGGTACAATTACTTCAAAACCTAAAGCATCCTCAAAAGCTTTCTTTATACCCTTGTTTGCTGCAACACCGCCTTGAAAAAACACCTTGGGTAAAATCTCCTTCCCCTTGCCTATATTGTTTAAATAATTTCTGACAAGAGCCTCGCAAAGCCCGCCAATAATGTCTGCTTCATAGTATCCAAGCTGTTGCTTGTGTATCATGTCAGACTCTGCAAATACCGCACACCTGCCAGCTATTCTCACCGGTGTTGTTGCTTTTAACGCATAATCTCCAAACTCTTCTATGGGTATATCCAGTCTTTCTGCTTGTCTGTCTAGAAATGAACCCGTTCCTGCAGCACAAACCGTATTCATGGCAAAATCCACTACAATTCCATCCCTTAGGACAATTATTTTCGAATCCTGTCCTCCAATTTCAATTATTGTCTGGACGTCCCTGTCCATTTCCAATGCAGCAGTACTGTGAGCCGTTATTTCATTCTTTACCACATCAGCACCTATCAGTGTAGCTGCAATACTGCGCCCGCTTCCTGTTGTCCCACATGCATGGATTTCCTCATCCATATACTTCTCCCTGAGCAATTTAAAACCCTCCTGGATAACCTGGATAGGTCTTCCCCTTGTTCTTAAGTATATTTTATCCTTCACATTCAACCTCTCATCCAGCACAATTAGGTCGGTGCTAACCGAACCCACATCAACTCCCAGATAATACATGCTCCTTCCTCCTTTCAAGCAAATCTAGGAATGCTTCTATTCGGGTAACGTAACCTGCCTCTCCAGTCATCTCATCAACAACTAGTGTCATTATAGGAAAATTCTTATCCTTCGATATACGGGGCAGTATAGCTTTTGATACAATTTCAGGCATGCAGCCCATGGGAAAGATTTGAATTGCACCATCAAGCCCGTCCTCATACGCCTTTACTGCTTCACCTATGCACTCTCTTGCATGTCCGCCTATTTCAAGCCTTAGGTACTCCTTGGAATGCCTTTTCAAGTCCAGCGAGTTTAGTCTTGTCGGCGACATGACCATGTTTTTCACCCACCAACTGGGAGTAAGTTCTCTCCTGGTAGAAACACCATACGACATAAGCTTGTCTTCGATATAAAGGTTCGAGAAGGGCTCAATGACAGTGTAAATCTCTCCAATAATCGCTATCTTGACAGGATCTTTATCCAAGTCCAACTCCACATTGTCAAACTTCTTCTCGTAGTCCTTAAGTAACTTTATCATCTCTTTAGGGTTTGAGCATCTTGCTGCATCCCGCTTGCTTGCATGCAATAGTTTTTTACACTCTTCCCGTTTCCTTTCGTAACCTGCCAGCCAATGGGCTTTGGCATCCAGTTTGTCAGTTAGATTAATAACATCGAGAGCATATTTTACACATTGTAACTTTTTGTGCTTTGACATCCTGCTTTTCGTTGATATTTCCGCAATTCTATTAAAAAGCTCAGATACTCCAATATCTCCCGGTGCATCTATAACTATGAATTTAAAATCGTGTCCCAGTTTGTTTAACAGATTCATTTGCATTTCGCAGTATTCTCCAAACCTGCAGGGACCACAGCTCCCAGTTAATAAAACTGTATCCGCTCCCATTTCAGCAGCTTGCACATAATTCCCAATCATTATTTTATACGGAAGACATATTTCCTCAGGAGAATGTAGGGAACCTATTTCCAGAGTCTTTTTGCTGTTCTTGGGCGGAATTACATACTCAATGCCCAGACCATCAAAAAGAGCCTTGACTGCAAGGTACACATTGCCCATATGAGGGAACGTTATCTTCATACGTCTTTCTCCTTTCCAGCATGTCAACAAAAGCTTCAATTCTTGTATTTACTCCCGCCTCTCCTGTGTGTTCATCGATTTTTAGTACCATAAATGGAAAATCCCCTATGCGTTCTTTAACGAGCTCTATCAACACGGAATCGATACCACATGCAAAGGAGGAGATATAAATTACTCCATCACATAGTTTCTTCTCATAGGCAGTAGCCAGAAATCCGTAAGTGTTTCTGGCAAAAGTCCAGAAAGGCCTTTTGAATAATTTCCCCACCTCTGAATCCACTTCCTCCTCATCCACAAATTCTTCCGTTATTATCCCGATTCCCAGTGCGTTTAATTTTCTTACTATGTTCATGTTGCTGTAACTGTCATATATGTTGTACGGATGTCCTGCCAGTGCTACTTTCATTTCATAACTTAACGTGTTGATTCCAATATCGTATTCGTTCTGAACACTAACCGCCTTCTCAAAAGCCCTGCGGATTGTATTTCTATCCCTGGTCACCAGTCGCCCTGCTTCTTTGGCCCACTCGTAAAGCCTTTTATCATCCGTTGCATAGATGGGCTCTGAGATTACAGCAGGCAAATCTGGTATGTTGTAAACAACCATCTCGGGAAGCCCGCAGAACTTGGGACATATATACTCCCTTTTTCTAATCTGCATTATCCTCGGAATTAATATTGCATCACACTTGTCTCTCAAAGAAGCAACATGGCCATGAAACACTTTAACCGGCATGCAAGCCTCGTCAACGCAATGTTTTACTCCCAGATCCAAAATACTCTTGTTGGTGTCTTCCGAGACAATTGTTTCTGCTCCAAGCTCCGTAAAGAAAGTCATAAAAAAAGGATGGTATTTATAATACAAAAGACCTTTTGGTATCCCTATTTTCATAAAACCCTCATTTCAACCTACTTAATATATTCACATATCAACCTTTTCATTATTTCCCCAATTCCTCAAATTATTCCATGCATCTGAAAAAGTCATGGAAACTGGTCGCAATTGAATGTGGAAAACAGAGAAAAATGATGTATAATAGTTAGGATTATTATTAAAAGGTGATATGAATGCATGATAAGTTCTTATCAAAAGCCAGTGAACTGATGCCTGAATTGAATGAAACAATCCACAGGCCTGTCGAACTAGTGGAAGCTTTGCCCGATAAAAACGCTCTTCATGGGGTGAAAATGATTAATGGCAAATATGTTGAGAATTTATACTCCCAGGAGCTACAGAACGGTGATATTTTTACTGTGGATTTTGGAACCCATATTGTTGGATACCTTACACTTAAAATAAAGCCTGTGGGACATCAGCAGGATTCTCCTTTAAGGCTAAGACTAGTCTTTGGTGAAATGCCCTGCGAGATTCCGGATTTTGAATACGCTGGCACTCTCAGCAGTACCTGGATACAGGAGGAAATTGTAAATATTGATGTTTTGGCAGAACCTTTTACTCTTCCCAGAAGATACGCTTTCAGATACTTAAAGGTTGAAATATTGGGACGGTGTACTGCGTACAGGGTTAAGTTCGAAGACATATACTGTACTGCGGTTACTTCCAGCGATTGCTCAAGTATTGAAAAGTTGAACGATGATATGGATACAATGCTTGCAAAAATAGACGAAGTGTCTATAAGGACTCTTAAAAACTGCAGCCAGGAAGTCTATGAAGATGGTCCCAAGCGCGACAGAAGGCTCTGGCTAGGAGACCTGAGATTGCAGGCGATTGCCGACTATGTAACCTTTAAAAACTACAATCTGGTAAAAAGATGCCTATATTTGTTTGCTGGTCTTCCACATCCGGACGGACAGATAAGCAGCTGTATTTTTCACGAACCAACTTTGTCAAACGACAGCTGGATATTAAACGACTATTCACTGTTTTTCATAAGCGTACTATACGACTACTTCAATGAAACAAATGATTTGAATTTGCTTAAAGAGCTTTGGGATACTGCTTTCCGGCAAGCAGAAATTGTCTCAGAGCAAATTGATGAATATGGACTGGTCAAGCACGGTCAGACAAAGTACTTTGTAGACTGGTGCGAAGGACTTGATAAAAACACATCCGCTCAAGCTATCGCAATATACACCTTCAAGCAGTGCCATGCTCTTGCAACAGCATTGAATGATGAAAAACGCATGAGCTTCCTTGAAGAAAATATAAATGTCTTAACCAAAGGTGCGGTCAAACATTTATACAATAACGAGATTGGCTTCTTTGAAAGCGGTGAAAGAAATCAATTGTCCTGGCACTCTCAAATATGGATGATTCTAGCAGGAGTTTTTGAAAAGGATGCAAACGCAAACCTTTTAAAAAGACTAATAAACTCAGACATTGAGATTCGCCCTCGCACTCCTTACATGTATCATCATTTCATACAGGCTCTCTTTGACTGCGATATGAAGGAAGATGCTATAAAATATATCAAGGCATACTGGGGTAAAATGGTTGAGCTGTGCGCCGACTGTTTTTGGGAAGTGTTTGACCCGGACAACCTGTTGCTCTCCCCGTATAACTCAATCCAGATAAACAGTTACTGCCACGCCTGGAGCTGCACTCCCAGTTATTTCATACGAAAATACTTAAGCTAATAATTACTGCGGGATTTTCCGCAGTTTTTTCATGTTTTTGTCCTTGTCCCTTGTTGCCATTAACACCCGCCAGTCCAATTAACACCAAGAAAAAGATTCTGCATATTCAAAAAGGAGCAGTCCCACAAATGAGACTGCTCCATAATTTATCTATTTGGTAATATTTACTCTTCCTTATTAGGCTCATAGAAATCCTTCAGCCTCTGGATAAGTTCATATTTGTCAGCTGCTGCTTCCTCAGCCTTTCCAAAGAGCTCGTCTGCTCTCTCAGGGAAGGTCTGATTGAGTCTTGTGTAACGGGTTTCACTCATTATAAAGTCTCTGTAACTCTTCTTTGGAGCCTGGCTATCCAAAGTAAATGGATTCTTGCCCTCTGCAATAGCCATTGGATTGTATCTGAAGAGTGTCCAGTAGCCAGATTCAACTGCTTCCTTCATGCGAATCTGTGAGTTGCCCATGCCGCCCTTGATACCGTGCATCTCACATGGTGAGTATGCAATGATAATGGATGGTCCTGGGTATGCTTCAGCTTCCTGGAGAGCTTTCAAAGTCTGATTCAGGTTTGCTCCCATAGCAATCTGAGCTACGTAGACATAACCGTAGGTCATTGCAATACGTGCAAGATCTTTCTTGCCGATATCCTTACCAGCTGCAGCAAACTGTGCAACCTGACCCAGCTGTGAAGCCTTGGATGCCTGTCCGCCGGTATTGGAGTAAACTTCTGTATCAAATACGAAAATGTTTACATCTTCACCAGAAGCAATTACATGGTCAAGACCGCCGTATCCGATATCGTAAGCCCATCCGTCACCACCGAAGATCCATACTGACTTCTTAGCCAGATAGTTTTTATTTTCAAGAATCTCCTTGGAAAGGTCATCTGTATTTTTCTCGAGAACCTTGACAAGCTTTTCGGTAGCCTTGAAGTTAGCCTGACCATCATTCTTTGTATCAAGGTATTCCTTGATAACAGCTCTATCGGCTTCGTCAGTTGTCTTCTCAAGGAGTTCCTCAACGTAACCAACGAGTCTTTCTCTTAAGGTCCTCTGACCAAGGTAGATACCGTAGCCGAACTCAGCATTGTCTTCGAACAAGCTGTTTGCCCATGCAGGACCTCTTCCAGTCTCACGGTTTACAGTGTAAGGTGTGGCAGGTGCAGAGCCGCCCCAGATGGATGAACATCCGGTTGCGTTTGCTATGTACATTCTCTCACCAAACAGCTGGGTGATAAGACGTGCATAGGAGGTTTCCGCACAACCTGCACAGGAGCCTGAGAACTCAAGCAATGGCTGGTTGAACTGGCTTCCCTTGACTGTAAAGTCTGCAAAGGATGTTTCCTTCTTAGTAACGTTTGCAACCATGTAGTCGAATACCTTCTGCTCTTCAAGCTGACTTTCCTGTGGAACCATTACAAGCGCCTTTTCCTTCGCCGGGCACTGCTTTGCGCAAACCGAGCAACCCATGCAGTCCATAGGACTTATGGAAATTGTGTACTGGTACTGTTCCACGCCCTTGCCCTTCATCTGAACCATCTTTGTATTCTCTGGGGCATTCTTTGCTTCATTCTCATTCAGAACAAACGGCCTTATAGTAGCATGTGGGCAGACATATGCGCACTGGTTACACTGTATGCAGTTCTCTGGAATCCACATTGGTACATCAACAGCAACTCCACGCTTCTCGTAAGCTGCAGAACCCTGCGGGAATGTACCGTCTGCATGATCCATAAACACGGATACAGGCAATGAATCTCCATCCATCAGTGCAGCAGGCTTGAGGATGTTCTTAACGAACTTAACAAGCTCTGGACGATCTCCTGTAATCTGTTCTTCTGCTTGTGTTGTATCAAGATTCTTCCATGATTCAGGTACGTCAACCTTAACTATTGCATTAACACCTGCGTCAATGGCTTTCCAGTTCATTTCAACTATCGCTTCGCCCTTGGAGATGTAGGAATCTCTTGCAGCTTTCTTCATGTACTCAACAGCCTTGTCAATTGGCAGGATATTCGCAATTGCAAAGAATGCAGACTGCAGAACTGTATTGGTACGCTTGCCCATTCCTATCTCACGAGCAATATCTATTGCATTGATTATATAAAAGTTAATGTTATTGTCAGCAATATATTTCTTAACCTTGTTTGGCAGATGTGTATCCAGCTCTTCAGGAGTCCACTGGCAGTTAAGCAGGAAGGATCCTCCTGGCTTGACATCACGAACAATTTCAAATCCTTTTACTATGTATGATGGGTTGTGGCAGGCAACAAAGTCCGCCTTCTTTACATAGTATGATGACTTGATAGGCTGGTCACCAAATCTCAGGTGGGAAATGGTTACTCCGCCTGTCTTCTTTGAGTCGTATTGGAAGTAAGCCTGGATGTATTTATCTGTGTGGTCACCAATAATCTTGATGGAGTTCTTGTTGGCACCAACAGTACCGTCACCGCCAAGACCCCAGAACTTGCAGCTGATGGTTCCTTTTGGCTGGGTGTCAGGTGAAGGCTTCTCTTCAAGAGACAGATGTGTAACGTCGTCAACTATTCCGATTGTAAAGCCGTTCTTTGGCTCATCCTTTTCAAGATTCTCATAAACTGCAAATATGCTTGATGGTGGTGTATCCTTTGAACCCAGTCCGTAACGACCACCTACAACCTTGATATTAATACCGTTTGTAGCAAGAGCGGTAACAACATCAAGATACAAAGGTTCACCCAGTGCACCAGGCTCTTTAGTTCTATCAAGAACCGCTATCTTCTTCACTGTCTTTGGCAATGCTTCGATAAGCCTGTCCGCTCTGAAAGGACGATACAATCTAACCTTGATCAATCCTACCTTTTCGCCCTTATCAATCAGGTAATCTATAACTTCTTCAATTACGTCGTTTACCGAACCCATAGCAATGATAACTCTCTCAGCCTCAGGGTGTCCGTAGTAGTTGAACAATTTATAGTTTGTGCCAATCTTCTTGTTAACCATTTCCATATATTCTTCAACGATGGCAGGAAGAGCGTCATAATACTTGTTACATGCTTCCCTGTGCTGGAAGAATATATCTCCGTTTTCTGCACTTCCGCGTAGTACTGGGTTTTCAGGATTCAAAGCTTTGTTTCTGAATTCAGCAAGAGCTTCCTTGTCTATCATTTCATCCAGATCATTGTAGTCCCAAACTGCGACCTTCTGGATTTCATGGCTTGTCCTGAATCCGTCAAAGAAATTAATGAATGGTATGCGACCCTTAATTGCAGCTAGATGTGCAATTGCTCCAAGGTCCATGACCTCCTGTGCATTTGTGCAGCATAGCATTGCGCAACCTGTCTGACGGCATGCATAGACGTCCGAATGGTCGCCAAAAATATTCAGTGCATGCGATGCAACAGTTCTTGCTGAAACATGAACCACTCCTGGCAATAACTCTCCTGCAATTTTATACAAGTTGGGAATCATTAGAAGTAAACCTTGAGAAGCAGTATATGTAGTAGTTAATGCGCCTGAAGCAAGACTTCCGTGTACTGCTCCAGCTGCTCCCGCCTCCGATTGCATTTCTACGACCTTTACATTGTCGCCAAAAATATTCTTGAGTCCATTCGCAGACCAAGAGTCGGTAAGCTCGGCCATAACACTGGAAGGTGTTATTGGATAAATTGCTGCTACTTCAGTAAAAGCATAACTGACATGCGCCGCAGCGGTGTTACCGTCCATTGATTTAAACTTTCTTGTCATGTAAAATGCCTCCTATATTAATGAGCTATATTTGAAAAACGGCGATTGTGTTTTATCAAACAACAACGTTAATATCTTAACATATTTTAATGGTAAAGTAAAGAAATTATATGTTAACAACTATTCAACCCAATGCCTTCCATCAATAAAAATTTCACCTCTCATACATAACGAGAGGTGAAACTGGATTATTGTTTTTTATTGCTTTTTTCTAAGTACAATTATCGCCACAACTACTGCCACAACCACCGCTGTAGCCACCACAACAGCAATTATAATACCAAGATTACCGCCGTCTTTTTCAGACTCGTCTGTGGGTTCCTTCGTTTCCTTCTGCGATTGTGTTGGTGCTGGTGTTTCATCTTCCAGTACCGTGACCTCGAAGGTATAGGTCTTTTCTTCATATGTAACGGTTATTGTTTTGGCACCTGGGGTTTCACTATCGAACCCAGAAATCATGTCTTCTGTAAGCATACCGTCTACTTCCATTCCGTTCGAGTAGACAATGGTATAGAATCCTCCATTTGGCGAGAACTCTTCTCCAACCTTGTACTCTGTTTTACTTACCTGTCTCTTCTCCTTGAAATCGGTTACCTCAAGGTTCACAAGCATTGGAGAGCCCCAAGTTGATGTGTCATAGTCCACACCGTCAATTCCTGCGTTAACCTCCAGTTTCAGTTCCTTCGTCCCCTCAGGAATTTTGGCAACACATGCAACAGGCAAGTCTCCCACTGCAACTGTCTCACTTTCATAAATCTTCTCACCGTCCGCCCAAACCACAAAGACAACATGTGCGCCTCGTGCTTCCAACACTGCGTTTTTGCCCAAATATGCAGCAAAATGTGTGTAGTTGTATTCAGAAATATCGTATACAATTTCACTGGGTTCTGAAACGCTTATTGGATGGGCCTCAATGGAATGGGGATACTTGAAATCTTCATTATCATGCCTGATAGTACCCTCAATGTCAAAGATGGGAGTTACGTACCCTGTTGCACTTACGTACTCAATCTTGGTTAAATACAAGCCATCTTCGTTTTCAGTCTCCTCAGCGAGGACGGAAAGCAATGATGCTGCAAGAAATAATGTGATAACAATAAATATCACTTTTTTCATAACGCAAGCCTCCTTTATCAATTCTCAAAAACTTTGTATTTTCCACTCCTTAGCTGCTCTATGTAGTCCTTTGTCATCTTCCAGTACATGGTTGTACTAATCTCGCCATTTTCATCTATCCACTTCTCGATCTCATTGGTCATTTTACTTGTGTCCGCCGGAAAAATCGCAGTATTCTCCGCATACTCGTTGAAAGAATTTATAACTACGATTTCGGGCTTCTTTTCAGCCATCAACAACTTCTCCCACTGTTCCCTATACCATTTGCCCTGATTGCGCATTACCGGTGGTGCACCTTTTCTATTATTCCACCCAGGCATGACCACAACCACTTCCTCATGCAGCTGTGTGCCCTTGTCAAACGCCCACCCGTAACGTCCAGGATTACTACCATTGTCTGCATATCTGATGGTGAACATCTCTCCATATGTCTTCTTCCCATCGTAGTTGTTCCACAACTCTTCTCCCCCATCTCCATAAACAATAAGCAGGGGTTTGTCATCCAGATAGTAGTGATAGTCGGATGTTCCAAACTCCTGCATGCAGTATCTATCCCAAAGTATTTTTGCCTCTTGTTCAATACTTGCAGCATTGTTAGACCATTGTATTGCGCCAATAGCCGAGCAGTATTTGATAGGCCTGTTCTCAGGAATGTCATTCCATTCCTTTATGCATTGTGCAAATTTCAATGCTCTTTCGTTAATATAGCCATTTTCCACATCAATGTGATTCGTCTGGTCCATAATCACAAAATCTATGCCGAGATCAGCCATTTGCTCCAAGTGAAAGAATATAATGTCCTCATCCAGCGAATCATATTTTCCGTAAGTTCCATCAGGAAGCAAAACATCATACTGTATGTCCCATGCATTCCAAGTGTTCCTTTGTACAGAGTTGGACATTTCGTCAAGGTACGCATACCATACACTGTACCAGATACCGATATCACAATCAGCAGGCTCTCTTTCAATATATTTCACATTGCCACCTCCATTTCTGTTGCATGCTGTTGTCAGAACCAGGATTAGAACAATCAATATGAAAACCACTCTTCTTTTCATCATGCTCCCTCCATTTTACATTCATTAAAGCGAAAAAAACACCACAACTCGTCATGGCATTAAATACGTCCACAATCCCCCAACGATTTTACATATGCAATTAACACACATAACACACAAAAGCCCGTACCTTGTCATATTGGCACACCGCCTTTTTCGGCCTCAATTTATATACTATATATACACTAAATTAATACTCATGTAAAGACACCCCACTAATATAAGTGCTCCCAAACCAAACTTCCGGGTCCTGGGTGCTCCTTTAAAGATTTGTTTATAAAACCTTTCAATACATCGGTGGACATGAGCTATACTATTATGTAATATATATGCACTTTCAAAAAAATAAATAATATTATAGGAGTAGTATATGGAACATGCAAATCCTTTAGGAGAAGAAAGAATTGTTAAATTGTTGGCCAGATTTTCAATTCCCGCAATAGTGGGAATGATGGTCAATGCACTTTATAACATTGTCGATAGAATCTTCATAGGCAACAGCGATTATCTTGGCACCAATGGTCTTGCAGCCGCCACGGTCTGTTTTCCCATAATGATAATAGTTTTGGCAGTGGGTCTTTTATTTGGCATTGGAGGAGCCACTCTGTTTTCTATTAAACTGGGAGAAGGAAAAAAGGAGGAAGCTGAGAGGGTTCTTGGCAATGCCTTTGTTCTTTTGGTTCTCGGCGGTATTGTTGTATCAATATTGGGTCTTGCTTTCATGAGAAAACTCCTAATATATTTCGGTGCCAGCGATGCCACTCTTCCCTATGCTGAAGAATACATGAGTGTCATTTTCTTTGGCTCTGTCTTCCAGGTAGTAAGTATTGGCCTCAACCACTTCATACGTGCAGATGGAAGCCCCAAAATTGCAATGCTGACCATGTTCTTCGGAGCAGGTCTCAACACCGTTCTTGACCCCCTGTTTATATACGTCTTCAGGATGGGCATGGCAGGTGCCGCACTTGCTACTATTCTATCCCAAATGGCTTCAGCTTCTTGGGTCACATTATACTTCCTGGGTAGTAAATGCAAAAACAGGCTCAGAGTTAGAAACATGCATTTGAAATTGAAAATTTTATATACAATTGTTATTCTCGGCATGCCGAACTTTCTCCTGCAGGTTGCAAACAGCTTTCTTAATATTACTTTAAACAAAACAATTTATACCTATGGTGGAAACATTGCTGTATCCGGCATGGGAGTTGTAAACAGCATACAAACACTTCTCCTCATGCCAATTATCGGTCTTAACCAGGGAGTACAACCTATCGTCAGCTACAACTTCGGAGCAAAGAAATATGACAGGGTCAAGAGTGCTGCCAAGAGCGCCATTTTTGCAGCCACAACAGTTGTGATGATTGGTTTTGTAATTACAAGGCTGTTTCCTGTTCAGCTTGTCTCCATGTTCAACCGCGACGAGGAGCTGCTTGCCTTTGGAAAACATGCGGTAAAGGCGTGGTTTATGCTTCTCCCTGTGGTTGGTTTTCAGATAATTGGTTCAAGCTTCTTCCAAGCGATAGGCAGGGCGAAATCTGCCATGTTCCTCACATTAACAAGGCAGGTTATCCTTCTTCTCCCCGCAATTATTGTTTTTGCAAGGTTATTCGGCCTCAAAGGAATACTTTACGCCGCTCCTTTCGCAGACTTCTTCTCCTTTGTTCTTACTTTCATCTGGTTCGGTTTTGGAATCAGGAGCCTTACAAAACTGCAGAATCAAGCACAGAATATTCATTTGAAATAAGAAAGCATACAGTATATAATATGTAGCTAAAATATAATTAAAGGAGTACATCAATGTTGACTGACATTCAAATTGCTCAAAGCACCAAATTAAAACCAATAACATCAGTAGCAGAATCCATAGGCATAAAGGAATCTGACCTTGAGCTGTATGGCAGATACAAAGCGAAAATTTCCCAGGAATATATAAAAAAATCCAAGGACAACAAGGATGGCAAGTTGATACTGGTTACGTCTATAAACCCTACACCTGCAGGAGAAGGAAAAACAACAATTACTGTAGGTTTGGGCCAGGCTATGAATCTGATTGGAAAGAAAACCGTCATTGCCCTCAGAGAGCCTTCTCTTGGCCCAACCATGGGAATAAAGGGAGGAGCAACGGGCGGAGGATACTCCCAAGTGTTACCCATGGAAGACATAAACTTGCATTTTACAGGCGATCTGCACGCTATTACCGCTGCAAACAACCTGCTTGCAGCAGTCATTGACAATCATATCTATCAAGGTAATGAACTTGACATCAATGTCAATCGTGTAATACATAAAAGATGTATTGACATGAACGACAGAGCTTTAAGAAACATAGTTCTCGGCCTTGGTGGCACAAAGGATGGTATTCCCAGACAGGACAGCTTCATCCTTACAGTGGCGACTGAAGTAATGGCAATCCTGTGTCTTTCTGAAAGCCTTACAGATTTGAAAGATAGACTTGGAAGAATGATTGTTGCCTTTACAAACAGCAACAAGCCAATTACCGCAAGAGACTTGAATGTCCAAGGCGCAATGGCTCTCATTTTAAAAGATGCTATCAAACCAAACCTTGTACAAACCACCGAGAACACTCCCGCCCTAATGCATGGCGGTCCTTTTGCCAATATTGCCCATGGCTGCAACAGCGTCATAGCAACCAAGCTGGGTCTTAAAACCGCAGACTACGTTATAACTGAAGCAGGGTTCGGAGCAGATCTTGGAGCTGAGAAATTCTTCAATATTAAGTGCAGGAAAGCAAACCTAAAACCTTCCGCCGCAGTTATAGTTGCAACGGTAAGAGCACTCAAGCACCATGGAAACGGCGACATTGAAAAAGGCCTTGATAATCTCGGCAAACACATAGAGAACATTCAGAGCTTTGGAGTTCCAGCAATTGTTGCAATAAATCACTTTGCAAACGACAGCGAAGATGACACAAGAAGCATTGTTAACTATTGCAGCAATCTGGGAGTGGATGCAGAAATATGCACATTGCATGCAGATGGCGGAAAAGGCGGAATAAAACTTGCTGAAAAAATTGTAGAACTTGCTGAAACCAATAGCAAATTCAAGCTCCTGTATGACGATAATATTTCAATAAAAGAGAAAATAGAAACCATATGCAGTAAAATATATGGAGCAAAAGGTGTAGTATACACACCAAAGGCTCAAGAAGAAATAAACACAATTGAAGAACTGGGCTATTCAAACCTGCCTGTATGCATGGCCAAGACCCAGTATTCATTGTCGGACAATCCAAAACTGTTGACAAGACCTAAAAATTTTGAAATAACGGTTTCAGATGTTAGAGTGTCTGCCGGTGCAGGTTTTATTGTTGTGCAAACTGGTAACATATTGACAATGCCAGGACTTCCTAAAAAACCTGCAGCAGCATATCTTGATATTAAGGAAGATGGAACTATTTTCGGACTTTTCTAATGTTGTTTTCTCATCCAATCAACAAATATTTTTGCTATTGCGGGATCGAACTGAAGTCCCGCATTTTCTTCTATTTCTTTCAATGCCTCTTCTTTTGAGACAGGCTGTTTATAAGGTCTTCCGCAGGTCAGCACATCGTATGCGACAAGTACTGAAAATATTCTGGAGGCTTTGGGTATTTCTTCGCCTTTAAGTCCCTGGGGATAGCCTAGCCCGTCCCATCTTTCGTGGTGTGTAAGAATGTATGGCGCAATCGACTGCAGCTCGTGGGTTGCCATGGCAATTCTGTATCCAATCATGGGATGTTTTTTCATCTCTTCAAATTCTTCATTGGTCATGGTTGTTGCCTTTTTTACTATTGCATCATTAATACCCACCTTGCCAATATCATGCAATGATGATAAAAGCACAAGCTCATTCACTTCCTTTTCAGAAAGATCCATAGCCATACCCATTTCTCTTGACAAATCAGCAAGCCTTCTGCAGTGCTCTTCTGTTTCTATACCCCTTGCATTCATGGTTTCCCTCATGGATGCAATAACTGCACTGTGAGAGCTGTGGCGCTCCAAAAGTTTTCTTTTATACATGTACTCGTCAGCCTGCTTTATGCAATCGTTTAGATTATCTTCCCTGGTATACTTGGTCGAATAACCCAGCGACACAGTAAAATTGTACAGCCTCATGTTCTCACTACTGAATTTCTTTATTTCCCTCTGCATATTCTTCATTATCCTGTGTGCTTCAGATTCATCCGTTTTGGGAAGAAGGATGTTGAATTCATCTCCTCCAACCCTCGCTATGACATCTCCTTCTCTCAGACAGCTTTTCAGTATGTTTGCTGTACGTTTAATTAGCTCGTCTCCTACAGCATGTCCAAATGCATCATTAATAAATTTTAGACCGTCTATATCCCCAACTATGACAGAAATCGGATGCATGTCCGATTCCATCAATCTCTTCTTTTCCCTATCCAAATAGATACGGTTGTACACTCCTGTCAACGCATCATGATAGCTGAGATACTCAATTTCCTTTTCTCTTGCTTTTTGATCAGATATATCTATTATCAATCCCTCAATGGCAACTACATTGCCTTCATCGTCATAAACTCCCTGTCCCTGTTCCAGCACCCATTTTTCACTACCATCCGCTGTTACAATTATGTACTCCTCGCGGAACACTTCCCTGTTGGCAAGTACAATTTCATACCGCTGCCTGATTCTCTCCCGGAAGGGTTTAGCAATAATATCGTTCAAAGTGACATCTCTGTTGTTAATAAAACTTTCAGCCTTGTATCCTGTGAGCTTGTAACACCCTTCCGATACATATAGCACGGTCCAGTTTTCATCATGTCTGCATCTATATACCATCCCCATTATGTTCGTCAAAAGGAATTCGGTGCTTCTTTGGCTTTCAGTAAGCTCGTGTTCCATTTTCCTCTTTTCTGTAATATCAATAATCGCAACAACGTATCCAACAATCCTGTTATCTTCAATTTTAGGATAACGGTAAAGTTCCACTTCCAATGTCTCATCTTTGCCGCTAAAGCGGCATATATTTGGCTGGTTGTTTTCATAAAATTGAATATCCTTGCCTGTTATCTCCTTTATATTCCTACCCAAGATTTCAGTAAAACAGTCATATCCCAGCATGTTCAAACAGCGCTTGTTGCAATAAGTTATGTTGCCTTCCAAATCAAGGCCCAGGATGCATTCAACAACAGTGTCCAGAATAAGCCTCAGTTCCGCATCGCCTTTTCTCAACCTGTCCAATATATTAGAGTTTGTTGTAATCAGACTGTCTATTGTATATATAAGTTCCAGAAACTCCTCATCATCACAGTATGTCTCTTCATAAGTTTCACCTTTATCCGAATATGAAATCCCCCTTATCTTGTCTGTCAGTGCCAATATCGGTTTATTAATGTACCTGTTTACATACCAAAGAAGCACAACACTTAATGGCACAACCAATACAACAAACACTGAAAGAGCAATTATTGCAACTTGCAGCTCCCTGCCATTATCCATATCGATTTTAAGAGCGGCCGCCTCAGAAAGCTCCAGTATATATTTTTCACTATCATTTTCTGCAGATGGTATTACTGTCGTTTTTCCATCAATTATCCTGTCAAGTTCATTTAAGAATAATTTGTCCATCTCTCTTGCCAGTAATATGTAATCAAATTGGTTATCCTCGTAACTTGCCTTTGCAAGAATAAATGGTTTGCCTCTTATGAATTTTATGTCGGTATCCTTTTCGGATCGCATGAAACTCTTAACGTTTTCATCATTGCCCAAATCTTCAACACTAGTATCAAAATATCGCTCATACACATTTGTGCTCGATACAAAACAGACACAGTCCGCTCCACTTTCTTCAATAACCTCAATAATATTATCATCACCACCCGAAACATGTCCATAGGCATTTCCATTTGTGGAAAGAACAACCGCATTATGGTATAAGTGTTGCATTGCTCTCTCCATAAAATCCCTTGCATTGCCAATGGCGCTGTTTTGCTTCTGGCGCTGTTGGTTCACTGCGTGCATCGATAACAATATTATTAATATCAGTACTGCTGACAACATCAACAAAATCGGAATAAAGACCGCCCGTACAATCTTCTTCGTAATTTTCATCTTGATTCCTTCGTTTTTTTAATGATATTATTATAGACTATATCACATTCTTAATAGTATGGCAACACTTTAGTAATAGAATTATCAGAAACTATAAGAAGCTCGTATATAACTTATATTCATGTACGGCAATAAAAACATGCGCACTGGCAAGTACCAATGCGCATGCGTCTGCTAACCCTTGAATTTGTGTCTGTTCTTCTGAACAAACCTGTTTAGTTCATAAAAGGAGGTGAAGTCATGCTCAACTATTTTCTCCTGCATCTCTTTCGGAAGCGAATGAAAAAGTTGATAGCTTGACGTATCCTGAGCAAGCAGCTCGTCAATTCCTGAAAACATGCCAAAAAACATTTAGAACACCCCGTAATATATTATTCTCAATAACAGCTATTTGATACCACAAAAACATTTCAAATAATCCCATTAATTATTTCTGCGTAATCATCCGGCGGTATCAGGCAAGCATAAAGGTAATTCTCAAAAACTTCCTTTACAAAATTTTGTCTAAAAAAACACCAGGAGTAATAGTAGGCCAAACAGCCAGTCTCATCATCAAAAACAAAAGAGCCGAACCTGCAAGTAGAGTTGAACTCTGCCAGCATTATTTTCAACGCATCTTCATTCCCATCTTTTATTTCATATGGCAACACTGTATTTATTGTTACCGTCTGTGAAATAGGCTCGATAATTACAAAAACATTTACAACAACATTTGAAAGCCCAAAGCAAACCACAAGAATCATATCATCATCAATAGACCTGTACGTCCAGTTTTTCTCATCCATGTACTGCTTCAACTTTTCATAATAACCTCTTGACTCTTCAGTTCTTCTTCTGTCCGACTCATTCTGTTCCTCTATTATCTCCTCCAGCGTTTTTCCACTCACGGCAGTAAATAACTCTGCCAGTTCCTCATCATCCTTTATTTCATCTATATAATCTTCCAATACATTTACGTTTTCATTAATCTGTTTTAGTATGAATCTTAACTGCCTTTCCAATTCCTCGTCCGTCATTCTCTCACTTCTCATACCTTATTCTACTATACTCATAATATATACAAAAAGAAGCCTTTTCGTGAAAAGGCCCTCAAGCTACCCCGATTCTTTGAATAGAATTGGCGAAATATATAATGTACGGGTAATTAATATACAAAAGATAAAACACTCAAAACCATTTCCATTTTAACCCAAATTGCCCATTAGCAAAACCGAAGGATTTCAAATTTCCTTCGGTTTTGTCATATCATAATTCTTATCTCTCATGCTCTTTAATGCTTCAAAGAATCGAGAAGCTTTTCCTTTCCCCCTCTTATTCAATGGAAGGTCAAGCATTTCAATCATCTTCTTGACATCATCAATTCTTTTCATTAAGAACTCAATCTCAATTTCATAATCCTCATGCCCCAGATAACTGCTAATGTCAAATTCAACCCTTATACCGTCGTCAATGACATATCTTGTCCTCCTTGTGTGAAGTACACCCTTAAGATCGTACCTCTTCCCCTCTACAGTTATGGAGCCGTAAACCATATCAACACTTCTCTCTTCTTCGTAACACAGGGAATATCTCTTGTCGGTCTTTAAATGCTTTTTTACCTGCAACTTCAAAGCACCGTCCTTGTGCCGTATTCTAATAGTAATTCCGCTTTTTCGCAACTCAAAGTTGTCGTTATCATAATAGTAATTTGCCTGCTCTATTACATTAACAGAGATTTTCTTGTACTTCCGTTTCAGAGTTTCCTGCGCTTTGTTGAAAAACTCCTTGTCTACTAAAAATTTGTACTCCAACTCTTTCATTCTTCAGACTTCTCTACCTTTCGCATTACATTGCAAATTTTAAAACAGACAGACATCTCATCCAATCCAGTAATACAAACTTTGACAGAATCTGCCAACAAAAGAACTCTGGAAAACAGTTCAATGGTTCGGTCGTAACTTGACAGGTAAAGTGATGGGGTTTTCCATTCCACATTCACATCAAGTCCGTCCTTGCCAAACTGGTATTGAATAATATCATTATCATTGTCTGAAATAATTTGAATAAAAGAAATTATAGTCTTAAATTTGTTGTACTGGACTTTGTTCACTTCAAGCATATCCGGTTTGTCATAAACCTTCTTCTCCTGACTCTCTCCCCCACAGGGCTTACTGTAATGTTCTGATAACGCAACTAATAGCTCTTCTATCTCTTTTGCCAAACCAGCGTATTTCATATTGTCCATATCCTTATCCAAGACTACGCATACTGTCAGCTACAGACGTGTAGCATAACCTCCTTCCATTGATTAGTAAAATGATTTTACTATACATTCGTAAAATTGTCCATTAAGGATATAAAAAGAAATTTTATCCAACCGGGCAGCTATGCATAACAGCCAATTTTGCTTTCTTTGGATAGAGCCTCTGTAATTCGTTTAGGAAGAGCTATACTGATAGAGAAAAATACTTTACACTAATTGACAAGACACAACCTACGTTTCTCTAAAAAAGGTGATTTATAGCTCAGAATCCTTTTCCTTTTTTTACGAACCAATCGTCCCAACTTGACATAGTGGCATCTGGGCAGCATGCCCCGCAAACCAAAAAAAGACTGGTATGGCACCAGCCTTTTTTATGCATCACAAATTATTTAACTTTTCTTCTCTTTACCAGAACTGCTGCAAGAGCTGCAAATCCGTATGCTATGATACCAACATCGCCTGTTGTTGGGTTTTCAGCATCAAGTGGCATAAGATAATCGTTAACACCTTCTGTTTCAACAAACATTACAGTT
Organism: Clostridiaceae bacterium; assembly: GCA_012838385.1. Classification (GTDB taxonomy): domain Bacteria; phylum Bacillota; class Clostridia; order UBA1212; family DUPL01; genus DUPL01. The sequence continues at coordinate 1,480 of DUPL01000016.1, read as the reverse complement.
CCTGCCATTACCAGTGGACCATTATAGTCTGGATTTTTTGTTCCATTAAAACCATACTCAATAAGCCCTTCTGGTGCATCTATGCTGGAACAAGCAACAACATAGTAGAATACTGTTGGGTCTGGATCCTGGTCTGGTTCCAGTTCAACATAGAATATATACTGTCCTGGATTCATTGGCTCGAACGCTGCTTGCAAATGAGTGTCTTGAGAAAGCGACAAATCCTCTCTTGCAACAGGCTCGCCTGCCAAAGTCTGTTCAACAGATGTATCAAACTTGTACAGCGCCCAGTGACCCTTTGCATTGTTCTTGCTTGCATACAGGTAGAAGTTAATTCCATAGAATGGAGCAGCTGCATTGAATCTAATCCAGTAGTGACCTGGTTTCGAAGGATCGGAAACAGTATTTAGCCAAATACCGATATTAAGGTCAGTTCCTGAAAAAGGTACTTCTACAGGGAAATCCCTGTCTCCTTCGTTGGAGCCGAGGTTTTGTCCGTCTGGTGTGGCAGCAAATGCATTCATGTCATCAACAGTCTTGAAGAATCCAATACCAGCAACGGTTATCATGGTATTTTCTACAGGACTCTCACCGTATGGGTCGAACCTGATAAAACCAACATCCCCTGCGTTAGCAGCACCCAGGTCAACATAAATCCACTGCCAATCGGTCCCTTCAGCCCATGTGAATATAATGGATTTTCCACCTACGGCACCTTGACCCTTTACATTATAGAAAATTTCGCCTTCCAAACCGCCTCCAGCATACTCTTTCTTGACCTTCATGGCAAGAATCTTGTATGTAGAGGTATCAATATTCTCGACAAAATCAATACCAATATTAGGGTCGCCCTTGCCCAATATCTTGAGTTTCAACACGTCACCGGATACCAATGACTTCATATTGTTTCCACTCGCAGCCACAGAGCCGTTAATAACCTGATTATCTTTGAAAATCATGGACTTTGAATGTGGTGGATCAGCAGCCTGTGTCCTAAGCGGAACCAATGCTAATACCATGCACAAAGCAATTACCAACACAGTACATTTTTTTAACATTTGTTTTCCTCCTTTTAATTTTTCGATAAACTATGTAAATATATATTACTATATATTGCAAAGCATGTCTATATTTAATTTATATTATTTATAATTAAAACCTATTCACCACATAATTATTACTATCCTGATATGATTATTTCCCTACTCCATGATATCATTTAGTTTCACACTATTATTATTCACACCTTTAAAAAATAGTCAATATGTAAATATTATCAAAAATAAAAATATCTGCTTGGTATATTACGGTGGTTTTTATTAACTTTTTCCGACAAACACCCTCGAATAACCAAATACCACAATCCTCACAAGAATATTGTGTTATATTCACGGACTAAAGTTGTTGATAAAACTTTGACAATGCAATATAATCCAAGTATCATAACACTACAGACATACCTGTATAAAAAAACATAGTT
>DUPL01000015.1 GCA_012838385.1 Clostridiaceae bacterium | reverse complement strand
TTTCTTGTTTGAATCAACACCGCTAATGTTTGAAAGGCTCGCTTTAATAATATCCTTGTTGATTGCATATGCTATGTCCTGATGAAAAAAGTACAACATAAACAAACTGACTATCGATACTGCGGCAAGCACTATTATCGTTATATTCTTAACAATCTTCAATTGCATCACCTCCTAATTAACAAGACCATATTCTTCAAGAAGAGCAAGCCTCCTTCTTGCAACACTCAAACCTTTAACCATTCTAGGCTCTTCTGTTCTTCTCATATATTTAATAATTCTTAATACCCACACAACAGGAAGTAAAAAAGGATGTTTCTGAAGTACTGGGTACGAATATTTAAGATACTCTCTGGAAGGAAAGCATGCCTTCAAAAACCCGAAAATGACATTCCCTTTCTTCCTGTTTAAAGATGCCACCTGTACAACCGGTCCTGAAAAAACCCTCTCGCTACTGGACTTTCCAAACACTCCTCCTTCAATCATGTCAACAAGCAAAGCAGCACGGTTTGTTACTTTCAAACTTTTGCCAAAAGGAATGCCAGAAACGTCTAAACTTATCCCCAGTTCATTATTTCCTATGTCAAACAAGCAGTAAAGCAATTGCTCACAACCGAGTTCTCTAACTATTGCAATTATTTGCTCCCAGCAAATCTGCTCATAGTACTTTTTTGCATAAAGAACCGAATCCATACACTGCCTTATACCTACACCATAACTTATCAAGTGTTTATATAAGTGAAGGAAGATAAACAGGAAGTGATCCGTGTGACAAAGGGAGTATATTTCACATCCTTCGATTTCCAGCGTTATGCATCTATCAAAGGATTCCCTAAAGTATTTATTAAGCGCCTTCCTTACACCCGATAAACCAAATGGATTAACATGCACTTCAATACATAGATTTAAATCAGGGGATATATATGAAATTGCCTGAGCATCCTTTGGGTCTTTGTTCGCACTTGCTGCATCCACTTTGTATCCGTATCTTAAAAGCAAGTCATGGCAAAGATCATAATCTTCCTTTCGTATGTAAATATCTTCGTCAGAAGATGTCCGAAGATCCGGTGATTCATACAAACTTCTTACAACAAGACCTTTTAACACAAGAGGCTTAACTCCGTTTTGTACAAGATAATTGTACACCTTAATGAAAGCAAAAGTTCTTTTAGTCTGGCTTATCATGTTGTATAACGCCTGACTACGCATACTCTCTTTACCTTCAAACTCAAGCAAACTTGCAGCATCATAAACAAGAGGGAGAAGGTTGTGTTTGCGGGCAAGGGTAAATACCTCATCAAGGTCCACATCTAATTCAATATTCGGCTTTTGGTTTCTTATATGACTTTCAATAAGCTTCAAGAACGTCTTGTAGGTCGGGTTCAAGACTTTCACCTCCGCCAAATAACGTACACTTGCCGCCACTTACTCGGTACACTCTGTCACAAATACCAAGCACGCTTGGCCTGTGTGTTGTAAGTATGCAGGTTACTTCGCCCTTTATCCTCTTTATATTCATCAGAATCTTTCTCTCGGTATCAACATCGAGGCTGCTGGTGGCTTCATCAAGGAGCAGTATTGGAGCTTTCCTTATCAACGCCCTGGCAATAGAGAGCCTTTGTATCTGTCCTTCCGAAAAATTCTTTCCTCTTTCCTCAACATTTGAGTTGATTCCATCCGGCAGGTTTGATACAAAATCATACGCATCTGCCATTACCAACGCATCCTTTATTTCCTCTTCTGTTGCATCGGGCTTTGCCAGTCTCAAGTTATCTGCAATTGTACCTGAGAATAACATATTGTCCTGAGGAACATAGGAAAAAAGAAGTCTTGCCTTGTCGTCAAACACAATGTTTTTATGCTTCTCGTTAAAGGGATAAATGCCAAGTCTTCCTTTTTGATGTTTTAATTGTCCAAGCAATATCTTAAGCAGGGTGGTTTTTCCTCCTCCCGAAGGACCAACCAGTGCAATGGTCTCCCCAGGCCTTGCCAGGATGCACGCATCTTCAAACACCTTCTTTCCTTTTCTGTAACTGAAGGAAACATCCTCAAGACTAATTACCACTCCTCTTTTCCTTGCACTTTTAAGTGTCTGCTCATCATTGGTAGCATCACAGTCATCTGTTGGCTTTTCAATGATTTCCATAATTCTTCCTGCTGATGTTGTTGCAGATATGGAAGATGGGATTAAGGATATTAAGGAAGAGAAGCTTGATCTGAGCATACCTGCGAGCTGCAGGAACAATACCATTGTTCCAAAGGTAATGAAACCTTGGTACAATCTGAATACCGCCCAGCCAAAACAAAGATATGATACAATTAGTCCGGTTATCGACATAAACAGATGAGTGTGTATTGAAAACTTGTTGTAGTCCAGGCTTGTTGTCTTAAAGTTTTCCAACTGCTCTTTGTGTCTGTTTGTAAATACAGACTTCAGCCCCAGAGCTTTAATAGCTGCAATATTTACAAAAGACTCTTCATGGTAGGACATAAGTTTCGAACTTGCTTCCCTCATTTTTTTGTTGTGCTTCCTCATTTTCTTTACCAGTAAATCCGATACAATCATTGATACTGGTGCACTGGCAAGAGCCAATATAGCCATAACATAGTCAAAGTACATGATGATTATAAATGAGCCGGTAAACTGCAATACCCTTGTTATGAAGCTTGGTATCATGCCTACAACACTACCCGCAACAGTCCTTGCATCAGAGTTGATTCTATTTAGAAGGTCTCCTGAATGAAAGTCCATTAAATGCTCCGAGTCAATATTTAATATGCTGTCATAGATGTCTATTCTTATGTCATTTATTACCCTTAAATCAATTTTTGAGGTAATCCTGTTGGTTAGTGCTCCTGTCAATATCTCAAACAAACCAAAAGATATGTATATTACTGCTATCGTGACAATAACTTTTATCTGCCTGTTTGCAAGGCTGTCTATTAAATATTTGGAGGCAACAGCATTGAGAAGCCCGAATATTGCGCCAATGGAAAAGAGGAAGATATAAAATGCGACTTGTGCTTTATATCTTTTTATGTACCCTAATATCCATTTTGCCTCTATCCACATTTCTTTTAAAGACCCGTCTTGGATCTTCCTCTTTATGTTAAACAGATTCACCATAATACCTCAACTTCCTGTAGTAGGGATATTTGTATAAATAACCGTACCTGTAACCGTAACTGCCTATACCCGTTTCTGTGAATGTTAAAACTGCTCCGAGCACATTCACGCGGCTGTATGACAAAGACGTCAAAGAGTCTATTATCAGACTTCTTTTGGCATAATCCTGTCTTATGCAGTAAATTGCATGGTCCGCATATTTTGCAAAAGCAACAGCATCTGGAACCATGTGACATGGTGGAGTGTCTATTATTACAAAATCAGCCATGTTTCTAAGCATTGCAATAACTTCTACAAGGGAGTAATGTGACAATATCTTGTTTGGATTTTGATATGATTTGTGTCCTGCAAGTAAGCTAATATTGTATTTGTTAATATAATATATGCTGTGTTCTATGGTTTGTTCTCCCTCTACAATCTCCCCGATACCTTTAAGAGGCATGACAATATCCAACATGTTCAGGACCGAAGGATTCCTCAAATCACCATCTACAAGGATTACTGAGTAACCCATTTGTCCAAGAGAAATACTTAAGTTTATGGCAACGGTTGTCTTTCCTTCCTGGGGTACACTGCCTGCTATTACAATTACATTGTTCTTTTTGTCCGATGTTTCCTTTAGCAATTTCGTTCGTATCGAACGGATCGACTCGTTAAAAGCACTTCCTACTTTCTCATTCAGGATGTTTATGGAATAATCAATGTCTTTTTTTCGTCTCTTGAACTTCACCACCGGAAGCACTCCAAGGCATTCGAGGTTGAGTATTTTCCTTACATCATCCACCTTTCTTATTGTTGTTCTGGTCAATGCGTAAAGGAATATAAATCCGCAGCCAAGCACGAACCCTGCCAGAAAGCCTATCTTTGTCATACGGGAATAAATAGGTCGGTTTGTAGGAGTTGTCGGCACTTTAGGGGATGACAGCATGTTCATCTTTGTATCTCCTATTACAAACTCAGCCACTTTTGGATAGTTCCTAATTACCGAGTTAAGTATGTTGTATGCGTCATTTGGGTTTATGCTGGTTACCATTATTGTAAAAAGATTTGTGTCGGGTATTGCTACAGCGTATATACTTCCATTAAGGTAAGGTACGTTCAGATCCTCGCACACAATTTCCTGAAGAAGATAGCTGTTTAAAATGTATGGAAATGTTACCGCCATCTGGGATGCGGTCTGACTATTGTAGTAGTAGCGGTAGCTGTACCCTGCGTAATTGTCCTCATATGCTGCAAGAATTGTGAAGGTGGCTTTTGATGTGTATAACGGAGTATACTTTCTTGCAGAGACATAAAAGAACAGCCAGGACATAACGCTTGCAAGCACAAGCACAAGATACCACAATCTTTTTATCCCCTTAATCAAGTCACTTAGAAGTACCATAATATCTATAGAGGTTTCATTATCCATGACGCACCTCCTTTGTGTCGTCTTTCTTCTTATACAAAGGGACTCTTCTGTAATAGTAGCTTTTATACATGTTGTTTTTTAGAGAGTTAATAAAAGGAAAACCTTTAAGATTGTTTAAAACAACGCCAAGCAAATGGCATTTGCTTTGCTCCAGTCTGTCAATTGCATCATTTATTTCTCCAACTCTTGCAAAGTCCTGTTTAACTACTAGTATTGAAGCATCTGTAATGTTTGCGAGTATTTCTCCATCGGACACTGCACTAAGCGGCGGTGTATCTATGATTACGAAGTCCATTTCCTTTGCGTATCCGTCCAAAAGATTTTGAAAATCCTTGCTTGCAAGAATCTCTGCAGAGTCTTTGTATGATTCCTTGTTCAGCATGAGCCATACATTGCTCCTTTCATCAACTTTTGGTTTTTTCCCCTGGATGAAATCCCTAAAACTACCTGCATCCTTTTTCCCTAGTATTTTGTACAACGCAGGCTTTTTTAGATCCGCATCCAACAGTAGAACTTTATGGTTGTTCTCAGCGAGAGTTAGCGCAATATTTGCACACACTGTGGACTTTCCTTCGTTTTCATTTACGCTTGTAACCAGTATGCTTTTCAATCCCATACGTTGGCAGCTGTTTTCTATTTTCATGCACAATTTTTTGTATGAGCATACAAAATCAAAACTTGCAAACATATCAGTAACAAGTGGCGTTCTCTTTGCCCGCTTTATAATCTGCCTTATGGTTTTGTACTTTTTCTCATGCCTTATGGTTGAAAGCAGTTTTGTATCCAGCTTGGAATTTGCTTGTTTTTCATTCTTTACAGTATCCCTAAAGTATGAAAGAGCACAAACTGCACAGGTTGACAAAAACGCACCTGCTGCAAAGGACAGTTTTTTTATCCTTGACTCATCCATGCTGTTTACCGGCCACCCTGACATCTCAATGTCTTCAATGACTTCAAGGTGCGCATTCCCATATATGTAATCAGACACAAGCCGGTAGTTTTCAATAATGAGCTTCAAGGTCTTGAAAGCATCTTCAGGATTTTTGGCTGTTACTCCAACCACCAAAAGGTTTGTTTCAGGTATGGCGTAGGCATCAATTTTACCAGGAAGTTCATCATACCCTGCAATTTGAGACGCTTTCTCCTTCAAAATATCACTGTCCATTATTTGGGTGAAAATGTTTGCCATTTCTATCGTGGTACTTAGATTGGCATACATGGAACTGGTTGCGTCTTTTGTACTCACTACAAATGTAACCTGACTTCTGTACTCAGGCACATATGTGTATCTGACATATGATACTGCAAGCATCGCAACAACCGCTCCGCCAAGTACTATTGCCCACAAGTTGAAAAGAATATCTCTCAGCAAAGTAAAGATATCGATATCTTCGACACTAAACTCTTTCTCCATTACGCATTCCCTTCTTCAACAACACATACCATGCTTGTTGTATAGGTTTCGGCACCTTCGCTCACACTATAGTAGATTTTGTACTCTCCTGGCTTGGATGTGTCCAGATCGGAATAGATATTCACATGGGAGATGTCAAGAAACAGACCGTCAATGCCCGTTACAGACTGTATGTAATCTTTTGGGTTAACTTCCTCACCAGTATTTACATACAAAACGTAACTCTCCAGTTTAATCTTTGGCGTTTTGACATTCCTTTCCCTGACCACCACCTCAAAGCTCAAATCCACCACATCGCCTTTTGAATTTGTAACCTTGGCATTTACTGTGTACACTCCGGGTACATTTGTTGTCAGATTGCCAATGTCATACTTTATCTTGTTGCTTATGTCCCCATCGATGAGACAATAGCATTTTATGAAGTCTTCCATGTTTATAGTACTGCCGATATAAAACTGTGGTTCATGGTCAATTTGAAATCTTGGTGATTCGTAGTCTGTGTACTTTACCTTTCTTGTAAGTTTGGACACGTTGTTATCGCTGTCGCACACCGCATACGTTATGTTGCATACGCCCTTCTCAAGAAACTTTGATACGTTTTCAATGAGTATTTTGTCAGTCACATCCCCATCCTTGTCGTCATGGGCAGACAACCCTTCAAACAACTTGTCCTTATCCATAATGCTCACCTCAATTACTTTACGGTCGCTTGTTATGCTCGGATATGTTCCATTGGTTTTTACTCCGTACACTCCAAACTGGATAAAGTAAAAGATGCCTGTCACAATGGACAAGAGAAAGACAACCATTCTGAAAATTTTCACAAAAACCCCCACCTATCAATATTCTCGTCTTTTAATATTCTCCTTGGATTTATATAAAATAACGTTTTTGCATATTCAGAACCGTAGCGGTAACAAATATAATCGTACGCTTCGTCTAGTCTGGTGGTTCTTTGGTATGGACTGTGGGCGTCACTAGCGACTATATGTACAAGACCATGTTTAAGCATGTATTTGGCCAATTTTTGCGCAGTTGCTCCAAATTGACCAAGTACGCTCCCTTTGTTAACTTGAAATATACAACCTTGGCTTGCCAGTTGCATTAGTAGACTTGTGTCATCATAAAACAGCTCATATCTTTCGGGATGTGCAATGATTGGAATGAGATTTGCGTTTATGATAGATTTGATATTTGTAAGAATGTTATGAGTTAAGTCTAAGACGGGTAATTCGATTAATATGTATCTGGTGTTGTTAATTGTTATCAGTTTATTGTCCTTTACTAGGTCAACCACATCTTTTGTAAGGTAAATTTCCATTCCTTTGTACAAGGTTATTGGTATTTCTTTTGTTAAATCCTGCAGTTTCTTAAAACAGTTTTCGAACCATTCTCCATAGTAGTTGTTATGTATCGGGATATTACTGTGCGGCGTTGCTACCAATGCTCTTACTCCGCACTGACATGCCATCTCCAGCATTCTGACGGATTCGTAGTAAGACACAGAACCATCATCGACACCTGGTATCAGGTGTGCATGAATGTCTATCATTTTATCGCCTTCTTAAATGAATGCCAAATTTCCCGTGTTGTTTGGAAACTGTGAATAAAGTGTTTTTCGTTGCTGTGTTTTGGGATTACACACAATTATATCAGTGCAATTTATTAAAGTAAATACTTTTGGGTAATAACTTTATTTCCCAAGGAAATAAAAGTACAATATTCCCCAATGTTATTCTACTCTTTCCCTTTAATAAGCGCTTCTTTATCAAGCACTGCAAGTTTTACATCAATGTCATAATCCTGAAGAAATTCTTTAATTGCAGAGGTAGCCACTTTAAGCGCTTCATCTTTAGGATAGCCATATATTCTGCTTGATATTAAAGGAAAAGCTATGCTTTTACATTCATGCTCCACAGCCAGTTTCAATGAGTTTGTATAAGCATTGTGTAAGAGACGCAGATTATCCTCTTTACTCCACTGGCTGTATATGGGTCCTGCAGTGTGGATTACATACTTTGCAGGCAGATTAAAGCCAGGGGTAATAACTGCTTCTCCTGTTTTTATGGGTGCAAGTTTGTTGCATGCTTCTTGAAGTTTGCTTGCTCCGGCAGCTCTAAAAATAGCTCCGCAAACACCGCCACCCATTTTTAGCTGGGTGTTGGCAGCGTTGACAATCGCATCCACCTTCAATTTTGTTATGTCCTGCTGAACAATCTCAAATGACATTGCACAACCTCCATTAGACAGCTTTTATCAAATAAAATAACCAGCAGCTCGCTTATCGAAACTGCTGGCATAATTCAGCTTAATTATATCGCTTTTACAAGTTCATCTATTAATACCAGGTTGCTTAATCTTTCTAGTTTGATTTCTGTCTTTCTGCAGAAATCGGCTAAAGTATCATAACAAATGTCACGCTTGCAGTATATCACTTTGGGACGCCCATGAACTGTAATCTTCTGCGTTATGAAATCATAGATTTCTTTAGCAGGATTTTGTGTTGGCAAAACAACTTTTACACCCAGAATTGATTCAGACAAGTTCTCTCCGAGTACGACCAATCTGCCTATTGCAGGCCTGTCCAGATCTTCGTCATAAATTGTTGAATCTATGTACACTAAATCAAGTTCCAGTTCTGAATCGGTAGCTGGCATCTTCTTTACAAGATTAATCACTTCATCGTCATGTATCGGCATAATTTTATTTACATCGGGGGACACTTCAAGAAATTGCTGCGTGTATGAGTAATTGTTGTTTCCAACAAAGTTTCTGTAGAGCACGTTGCCGTCCTTGATTGAAAAGTTCATATTTCCCTTTGAATAATCTTTAACAAACTCATTGAACTGTTCAAAAAACTCTTTTAAGAAAAGTACTTCGCCTTTATCTATCATGTATGGTGCATACCCAGGTCTAATCGATACAAACTGTATCCATTCATTTTTACCGCGAAAAGATATTCCAAGCTCTCTTAACTTCTCAAGTTGCATTCCAAGCATTTCCTGTCTGTCGCAGAAATAACAGATTAAATAATTCTGTTCACATTTTACCTGATATGTATCGTCCTTGTTGCTTAGATATTCAGAGTATTTTGCCAGAGATGTTCTGTTCGGATAAATTGCGATTGCTATTGCATCGGATTCCTCACCAGTTACTATACAATAACATGGCTCATCTCGCCCGGGTATATCCAGCGCCAGTATCCAATTATCGCCGACATACTGCCAAGGTTTCAGGCTTTTTGTCACTTTAGCCACTTCATAAAGCTCTGTCCATTCCTGAACCGACGCATCCACGAACATTTTAATAATTCCTTTCAATTTATGATTATGAATATAATATAACACATTTTCACAGGTTTGTAAATAGTTAATATTACCTCTTGCGGTTGGCGTCAAAATGGAAAGACATATTTCACGCTGCTAACAAACTGGAAATAATCACGGATGCGTCCATATTCAGTTTTATGTATTGCAATTAGTCAAACATCATTGAAAACAAAAAGTGGTCAATACTGGGAAGTCTTCCTTCCTTGAAAAGATGTATGCCTGTTTTGGAACAAAAGTCATCCAATAGCTCCTCACATATGTCTTTCGTGTAGTGTATTTTTCCAGGTCTGCCTACCTTTCCAATTGCTGAAAAAACAGCATCAAAAGTCATTTCAGCAAGATCGTCGTTAGGTAGAATTATCCTTGTTTCAAGGATCTCACCTGAATTCCTGTTGCTAAGTATCAAAAGCCTTACAACCGGGTCCCTTTCAAACTGAGTGTCCTTTATTTTCGACTCAACAAAGGTTATGTCAATATCAAAGCTGGCTCCGCTGTACGGAATCTTCTTGATTCTTTGAATCTGTAATTCATTTTCATACTTGTAGTAATCCGACTGTGCATTGACTATGGGAACCTGCTTTTCTATGGTCATCCATCTCTTCTCATCATCGTCATAATATCTGCATAACGCAAAGCCATCATCAAACCTTACATCAATTTTGTTTGTGTTATAGTCTTCAATTGCATGGCAAATCTGCTCTATACATTCAGTAAGCAGCATGACTTCAATCTTGTCCGGGTCTGCAGGAGCATAGCATTTCCTTTTGGACAGGAAAAACACCCAGTTCATTCTCCCTCTAAAGGACAGGCCAAGTTCTTTAATAAGGTTATACTGGTTCTTTGGTACATTCTCTCTGTTGCCGATGCACATGGTAAATATGTCAACAGAACATATGTCGTTGAATACTTCCTCGTGCGTGTAATCCGGTTTTAAAAAGGGCTTGATAAATCTCGCATAGGCTGAGGAATCCCTGAGTATGTGAATTGATATAAGTTCGGGATTCTCGTCTATGCTTACATAATACATCTCGTCCCTATCGGGCATTTTAATTGAAATTGTGTCTAAAAAACTAAGAGATTCCCATGGTCTCAAGTTCTTCAGCCTGATTGCATGTCTGTATAATTGTGCCCAATCATCAAGTGTTGCTTTAATCATTGATAGTCCCTTTCACATTATTTATAGTATATTATAGCACAATTATCTTTTTCGCCAAAATCAATACCCTTCTTATGGCTGTTTGCCGATGTACGCAAGTATTCCTCCGTCAACAAAAAGCACATGTCCATTAACAAAGTCAGATGCTTTTGATGCAAGAAAAACGCAAGGTCCTTTCAAGTCCTCGGGTGTTCCCCATCGGTTTGCAGGCGTTCTCGCCTTTATGTACTCGTTAAAAGGGTTGCCGTCTTGCCTTAAGGGAGCCGTTTGTGGTGTTGCAATGTATCCTGGAGCGATGCCATTTACCTGAATGTTGTACTGTCCCCATTCAGAAGCAAGGCTTCTAGTAAGCATTTTGAGTCCGCCTTTTGCAGCTGCATAGGCACATACAGTTTCCCTTCCCAGCTCGCTCATCAGGGAACAGATATTGATGATTTTACCTCCGCCATTTCTTATCATATGGGGAGCTACTGCTTTCGATACTATAAATGGTGCCACCAGGTCCACATCCACAACTTCCTTGTATTCGTCAACGGTCATGTCTACTGCAGGTATCCTCTTTATGATACCTGCATTGTTTACTAGAATATCGATGCGTCCAAACTCTTTTATGAGCATGTCCACAAATGCATTTACTTCTTCCTCCTTTGTGACATCGCAAATATAACCCTTTACATTCAGACCATTCTTCTTGTATTCTTCTATTCCCCTTTTGATATTCTCTTCATGTATACCGTTGAATACTACATTTGCTCCCGCTTCAGAAAGAGCGGTAGCAATAGCAAAGCCTATTCCATAGGAACCTCCGGTTACCCATGCAACTTTTCCGTCTAAACTGAACATGCTGCTCCCCCCTTATTTCAAGTCCAATGTGGAAATGTGGTCCATGTCGGTAAACTCTCTGTTTTCACCAGCCATTGCCCATATGAAAGAATAGGAACCTGTACCGCATCCTGCGTGTATAGACCAGGATGGAGATATTACCGCCTGCTCATTCCCTACAACTATATGTCTCGTTTCATCCGGCTTGCCCATGAAGTGGAACACTACGTTTTCTTCTTGTATGTCAAAGTAGAAATATACTTCCATGCGTCTTTCATGGGTGTGAGTTGGCATTGTGTTCCACACGCTGCCTTCTTTCAATATCGTAAGACCCATCGAAAGCTGACAGGTCTCCAAAACTGCCGGATGAATGTATTGATTTATTATCCTTTCATTTGATGTCTTGGGACTGCCCATTGGATTCTTTGCAGCACTTTCCAAAGATATGTACTTGTCGGGGCATTTCTTGTGTGCAGGTGTTGATGCCATGTAGAACTTTGCAGGCATGTTTTTATCATCGCTTTCAAAATATATTTCTTTTGCACCCATTCCTACATAAAGGCAGTCAAACTTGCCCATCTTGTATTCCTTTCCATCAACAGTAACTTTACCCTTGTCGCCTATATTAATAATTCCAAGTTCTCTTCTCTGTAATAGATAATCAACACCAAAACTTTTCCATGCATCAAAGTTTTTGTCAATGGCTATTCTGTCTTCTGTTGGCATGCAGCCCATTATGAGTATTCTGTCAATATGGGAGTACACAGAAGTTATGTCATTTGGTTCGAATACTTTTTCAATAAGGAACTCCTCTCTAAGTTCTTTTGTAGTATACCTTTTTACATCCTTGGAATTTGCGCCATACCTTACATCCATCATTTCAAAACCTCCATTAATCCTTAGTATATATCAACATCTCATTTATACTTACCCAGGTGCCACTGTAATTGTGAGCGCCGGTTACTCTTATTCGAATATATTTTGCTTCTATGTCCACATCATGGCTGAAAAAGAACCACTCTTTATCGTTCTTCCTATAGTCAACCACGGTTTCAAAGTCCTTCCCATCCATGGACTTTTCAATAACATACCTGTAAGCTCTGTTCTGATAAGGAACCACCACAATTTTCTTAATGCCCAGCACTTCTTCAAATTCCAATGTAGCAGAATTTCCATATCCTGGACAGGACCACCTGTGTCCTTCCTTGTCTTCAGTAACACCATCCACCAACTTTACTGCTTCGTTTCCTTCCTGCTGGTTGGTTGCAGTCACTTTAATTTTCCCTTTATAGTAGTTGGGATCTATAGCTCTGTCTTCCTGTCTTATGGGCTCATAATCATCTTCAGGAATAACAAGCTCTGGTTGTTCATAGTCCTCACAAATGGACATGAGTTCACATGCAGCCATGACAAATATGCCGACTGCGTACTGTTTTGTGCTCTGTCTTCTTGCTTCCTCATTATCATAGTTTTGATAATTCTGGGGACTGTCGGATACGGGTTGAACGTAAAGAAGCCTTCCTTCTTCTGAAATGGCATACTTGACTACTCCATCATAGGCTTTTTGCAATGTGCCAAAATACTCGTCGTATTCGAGATAACCATGCTTTATCCCGACTGCATAACCATACATAAACATTACGGTGCCTGATGTTTCAATACCACCAAAATGTTCAGGATCATCCAGGTTTGCATTCCAGGTGCCGTCTTCCCTTTGTCTATTCTTAAGAGATTTCGCCATTGCTTTGAAGTCCTTTAAATACACTTCATAAGATTCATGATTTTTATCAAGCACTTCAAGGGTCTTGGCAAGACCGGCAAACGCCCATCCGTTTCCTCTTGACCACAGTATTTTTTTGCCCGATGGCGTCATCGTGTTATGCTTGTTTTTATCATATACGAATCTTGCGTCCCTGTAGAAAAGACTTGCATCCTCATCCCACATAATGTCCCGTGCTTTTAAGTATGCACGGTAGGCATCGTCTATGTATTTAGCGTCCTTTGTTATGTTTGAGAGTTCTGCATATACTGAAAGGCTCATGTAGACAAGATCTATCCAACCAAAATCCGTTCTTCCCTTTGCATTATAGTCTGCGTTTCGAATAACGTCTTCAAGGATATAATTTTCTTGTTTTAGTTTGTACAAGTCTATGTAGGTTTGTGATATACAGTAAAGATCTCCGTTGACAGTGTTTTGTCCTTTGTTGACAAGATAATGATGTCGTTTTGCATAATCAAGAGAATAATTGTAGAATTCGATGTTGCCGGAGTACATATATGCTCTTATGTTTCCGGAGTGATAAACAGCATCATCCCAGTTGTTTGAATTTGCTGTTAGATTTTCTTGAAAGTATGTGTTTACCTTGTTTATTGTTTCCAGTATTTCAGCGGCTTTGTATGCTGATGTTCTTACTTCATTAATATCTTCTTTATTCTCCGGTTTCTTGACACAGGAAACCTGTAAAATGAGAATAAGCACCATTATTATGGACAGCGTTTTTTTCATCTATAGCCCCCCCGTTGGAATAGCTTAATACATACTATATACCAATATTAATAGGTAAAGTATGTAAACTCTATCTTTTTTTGTGCATATTCAACTTATATTTTACTTACTATTTCCAACGGCACATGAATTGTTGTAGTCTTGCCCATGAATTGAGTCTCAATTATCGCTATCCTCTTATGTCTATTTACCTTTTTAATTCTTCCTTCCTGTCCTTTAAGGGGTCCGTTAGTTACAAACACCTGGGCGCCTTCTATGTAACCTTTGGACATTTCCATAACTCTTTCATGGTTTAAAAAGTCAACAAAAACCTCCAATTCTTTTCTTTTGAGTGGAACGAATTGAAAGTCGGCATGAAGCACCCTTGTGAAATATGGTACTTTCTTTATCTGAAGATATACTTGTTCTATTTGGTCACTTATTATGAACAAGTAACCAGGAAATAATGGCCTGGTTACTATCTTTACTCTTCCATCTTTTTTATATACTCTTTCTGCCAAGGGAACGAAACAATCGATGTATATGTCCCTGTTTAATATGTCCTTTATTCTTTCACATACAAGTCTTTCTTTTTTTGTTGGTACTTGTATTACATACCAGTTAGTCGTCATTTATTCTCTAACCTCAGTTACGTGATGTTTAGTATTTCTTGCATGTTATATAATAGCTTATTAAAGGACTCTTTATCAAGTTTTTTACCCAGGTATTGAATTCCTTTTATATAGTCGGGCTTTCTTGTGCCCATGTTGTGGCAATCGCTACCCAATACCACACGCCTGCCCTTCTTTATGAGTTTCATAAGGAAGGACCTGTATCTGAACTTGTCGACACAGGATGCGTCTACCTGGAATATTACATCAGGAATCTGGTACAGCTGCATAAAATCACTTTCTTCAAACACATCAAGATATCTGTCCACATGGGCAATCATTGGTCTTAATCTATGTTTGAAGATTATGTTTTCTATGACACTGACTTCCCAACCTTTAAGTCTGCTGTAAGGCAGCTCAAACAGTATTATGTCAGTACCCTCGATGCACAGTTTTTCTACACCTTGCGCATACTGAAGATCTCTTTCTATGCTCACTTCAGCACCAAGCACAATAGGTCTTTCAGCAATACCTTGCCTGCGCATCTCTGACATAATTTCCAGATACGCTTTTTCTCTTCTATTTAAGAATTCACTTACTGTTTCCAAGTGGTGGTAATAATGTGGTGTTGCAAAGATACTCCGCACCCCTTGATTGAGCAGAGCTTTTACCATTTTCACACCAACTTCAGCGTTTGGCGCCCCATCGTCCATATCAGGCAAAATGTGTGTGTGGGTGTCAATCAACATGTATTTTTCACTAGGCATTTAATACAACCCCTACTATCAATAACTATAATTATTGACTTGTTGTTTCTTCCTGGCTTGGGTTATAACCATAACCGTAGCCATACCCATAGCCATAGCCATACTCATAATTATACTTCATTTTCTTGTATACCTTGTTCTTTGTTTGTATGTCAGTGACAACCACACCCAGGATGTTGATGTTTGCATTCTTTGCCCTTTCAATTGTTTTTGAAACATCGTCATATTTGGTTAAATTCTGCCTTGCAACAATTACCAGACCTGCACATTTTACAGCAAGAAGTATTGAATCCGTCACTATATTTATAGGCGGGGAGTCTATGATGATGTAATCATAGAATTGATGCATCTTTTCAATAAAGGTGCTCATGTTTTGACTGCCAAGCAGTTCTGATGGGTTTGGAGGGACTGGGCCTGATGTTAACAGGTCTAGTCCAGGTTCAACGTCTCTTTTAAGAGATTCTCCCAGAGTTTCAAAACCGATTAGTAATCTGGACAACCCGTTAGAGTTGTCTACTTGGAAAATCTTATGTTGTATAGGTTTCCTAAGGTCGGCATCTACAAGAAGTACACGGGCAGATGTTTGGGCAAGTGTTATTGCCAAGTTAGCCGCTGTGGTACTCTTCCCATCACCCGGTGTGGGGGATGATATTACAAATGCTTTTCCTTGTTGCGTCGCCAATGCAAATTGTATGTTTGTTCTAAAGATTTTGTAAGATTCTACAATTGCAAAGGGTGTTTTTGCATTAATCCTGTCTTCATATGGATTTTTGCTGTGATACTCTACTCTTCTTTTCTTTCTTCGACTTAGCATAATAACTCTCCTTCAACTTAAGTACATAAACCTGTCTGTTTCTCCTCTTTCAACTAGCATCTTCTATTCAATTTAGTATGTGCAAATATTATATCAACTGGTATATTTTATCTATTTTTCCTGATTTATTTTAGTATATAACGCATTTAAAAAATAATCAATAGTTTATTTCATCTTTTTAACATTTGATTAGCATTATTTTGCCCATAAATAGGAGAACCTCTGTGCTTTTCAGCACAGAGGTAAGTCGAAGAATATTGATATAGAAGAGCTAATAGTTACTTAGCCAGTATTCATTTTTGTGTGTCACCCATTTCTACAAATTCTTTTACTTCCGGTATCTTCTCACATAGTTCGTCATACATGAGCATGTCAGGGCTGATGTAGACGATGTAGAGTATTTTTCCATTGTGTGCTAAGAATTCAACACCACACTTTTGTCTCGTTTTTGCTTTCTCAATATCATACAACATATTTTCCTGTCCAACTTTGATCACAAAGTCAATCAGCTCATCATTTGTAATAATAGCCCTTTCGGCCTCTCGTTCATTTTCATTTTTCCAACCAAACAAGGCTACTTCTTTAACATCCTCTTTCTTTGTTGTAAATACATAATTAACTTGCGGTATTACTTCTTTCAGGTCAAAGATATTCTCAAATCCATCTTCAGCAGTAACTGCTAGAAACTCGTGCATATACCTTTTGACCTTGCCATCCTTCATGTAGTAGGTAAATTCATAAGTTCCTGGTTTTAGTCCGAACTCTTCTTTTACTACCTCCACCACAGACATTTTCTTAACATAGTCAAGAACCGTTTCTATGTTTTCTCTCTCCTCAATAACAAATTGGTCAGTAGAGTATTTATCTGTTGGTGCCATCATTCTAATATGTATTTTCGTAATACTGTCTGGAGTAAGATTTACATCAGAAAATTTACTGTTTTTATTCTGCGACATCACCATGATGGTCAATATGACAATCAGGATTAAGCCGCTAAGTAGCAGCAGTATTTTCTTGTGTTTTCTAAAGCTTTCCAACATAAATATCGTCTCCAGTTATCTTTTGTAAAATTTAATTACTCAATTACCACAGA